>JAHIWJ010000057.1 GCA_018816205.1 Nanobdellota archaeon | reverse complement strand
CGCGAGGCTTCCGCTAGAATCATAGAAATCATCTTATCTTTCTCTTCAACAGGGTAAAATCCATAATAATGAATCATCCCCCCTTTCCTGACAGCCTTGAATCCAATATCTAAGAAACTATCCTTTAGCTGAGGCCGCGCCATCACAACCCTGTCAAATTTCCCAAGCCCAGGCACTTTCCGCCGAACATCTCCCTGCACAATTTCCACGTTCCTTAATTTATTTCTTTTAACATTCTCAAGAGCATACTTAGAACAATCTCTTCCAAGCTCCACAGAAACAACTCGCGCAGCCTTCGAGTGCCGAGCAATAACAATCGCGAATGGCGCAACTCCGCCGAACATCACCAACACATCCTCGTTTTTCTTAACCATTTTAGCAACCTCTAACCTTTCAGCAGCAAGCCGCGGCGAAAAATAGCATGTATCAACGTTCAGTCTAAACAAACACCCATTTTCCCTATACAAAACCTCCTTCGTCTTCTCTCCCGCAAGATATTTTGTCGCCTGCGTTCTTAATCTGCCTGAAAACTTTTCCGTCTTTTCAAGTACAGTAGTCACCGCCTTCTTTTCCTTCAAAAGCGCCTCCGCAATTCGCTTCTTCTCTCGTACCTTCGCCCCCCTCGCGAACTTCACAATCGCAACATTCCCAATGATATCATAGTTTGCCATGAACATTCAAGTGCAACAATGTTTAAAAATCCTCTCGCTTAAAATTTGTAACGACCGCATTAACAGAAGAAACTTTTTTGCAGGCTGCACGCGAAGAATTTATTAAGGTTTACCTGTGTGATGACAGCACAGGTCGAGTAAATGCGGAAGAACTAAGGGGGCTGCCACAATTTACCCTTGATACGCTTGTCGGCACAGACTTGCACGCATATGACCCAGATCAAGCTTTTGCTTTGGTATGGAGAGAACAAGTTATTAAAAGACTAGGAAGAAACCTCGCTCAAGTTCCTCTTCCTCCAAAAGCAGACTATCCTCTTCGGACGCTATACAACGCACTGGTATTATCTTAATAGCATTGTTTCTGCATAACTATCCTTCCAGACAATTTTTTTGCTACGCCTGTCTTAAGTAAAGTTTAAATACAATTTATCCTTAATTTTTACATCAAAAGAGGCACAATGGTAATTCGAAGCACGTTAGGATATGTTTTGCTTGGTCTAGGAGTCATAGGAGTCGCTGCTTGGTCAGTCCCAAGCATCAAGGCGGCAATCCCACAGTTAGGAACACTTAACGATACTATTTTAATTGCAGTTTCTGCTGCGCTAGCTCTCGTTGGAATATTCCTTGCAATGGGGCGCGGAGGCAGACAGGCCCGCGAAGTCCCAATTTATCACGGCAAAAACATCGTCGGTTACCGAAGACACTGATAAGTCTCTTCATTCATAGACGGATACAATCGTACCAAAATAATAGCTACAATCGTACCAAAAGTTTTATAAGTAAGTTTTGCTTGGTGGTATCATGAAAATTGAAGACCACAATAGAAACATCAAAGAGAGTATTGAAGTGATAAACGAGAGTATACAAAAAGGGCTTCAGGAGCGGCAACGCACAATCGGCTTTAGCGTTTTCAGTTGCCTCCGCAGAGATGCTTGAAGTCTTTCTCCACAAGTTGAATCTTCTAGATCCTGGAGCAATTATAAAACATGAATGGTTTTCCTCATCGCGCAAGGCAAACGAAAAGATATCTTTTGATTTTCTGGGAAAACAAGAGATATTTAATCTTCTTGTTGAAATAGAGTCAAGGAGAAACCTTTTGTGCTACGGCAGGCCCCAGCCGATTGAGACGATAAAAGAAACTCTTAAATCATTTAACAAGCTAAAACTTCTGTTTGAAGAGGAGGGTTTGTCATGGAATTAATAAGCTACGCGTTAGACTGTACGTCTTTTATTATCCAAAACCTCAAAGACAAGGATAAGATAAAATCAGTCATCTTGTTTGGTTCTTCTGCCCGCGGCACAGCCTCAAATGAAAGCGACGTAGATTTATTCATTGATGTTGCCGCAGACGAAAAGAAGCTTGAAAAGACAATTCAAAAAATAATCGGAAAATTTTTAGACTCAATAAAATGCAGGAATTATTGGAAGCCCCTTGGGATAGAAAATGACATAAACCCGGTAATTGGTAATCTTGAGAAATGGAAACTCAGAGATAGCATGCTTGGCAGTTCGATAATCCTCTACCAAAAATACGTTCCACAACTTTCCGAAGGTAAAAACAAAGCAATCTTAGGTTGGGGGGCCATCAAGCCAGAATCAAAGAGGGTCATGCTCAACAAAAAACTTTTCGGCTCCGCGCATAAAAAAAGATTTTATCAGGGCATGGTTAGCCAGCACGAAGGTGTCAAGATTGGCTCAAACGTCATTCTTGTCCCAATAGAATCCTTGAATATCTTCCTTAAGCTATTCCGTTCTGCCAAGATTCAAGTGAAAATCCACAGGCTCTTTTTGTATGACAATTAGCCTATCACGGCAAAAACATCGTAGGCTACAGAAGACACTAATTAAAACTGCTTTCTCAAAAACCTAAATATAATAACAAATAACACCAAAATCGCCGCGACAGCCGCAATAGCAATCGCAGAATTATACACAAGGATTTCATAAGTCATATCCTTAAACCTATGGACAAAATAAACAGCAAAAATCGCAGAAATAATAAACGGAACAGACCGATTTTTCTGAAACTGCTTAAACCTAGTCAATACAGAAAACACCACCAAAAAAACAAGCAGCCCAGCCAGAAACATAGTAAATTCAGGATTTATATAATAGTCTCCAAGGTTCATGAGTTAAAGCCCTCATTTATTGTATCAAAAGCCTGCTGCATGCTATCAATCCTCTGACCGATTAGCTCCCTCTGGAACTTTTCATCCCACTTCGCTTTCTCTTCCTGAGATTTCTTAAAGCTCCTCCCAATTCTCCATATTATACTCTTGAAATACTTCAACAGCAAGAATATCACTACAACAAAGATAGCAAACGAAACCCATCCCCAAACCCCCTCTCTAAAGAATATCAGCTTCATTAACACAGTAGCTAAAAAGTTCAATGCCTTCAAATGGGCCAAAATAATCACAAGTATAAACGACACACCAAACGAAACAGGTTCACTAAAGGTAGAAAACGCGCTTATCGTCTTATAAAACATGCTAAATAATACAACCCATAAAACTATCACAAAAAACAGGATTAGCGATAAAGAATAATCTTCCCCAAACAAGACCTTAAAGACTATAGAAATTTTTGTAAGAAACCCATCAACTGCCGCAATCCCCTTATTTTGAAGGAAAAACTTCTGCCACTCGTTAGAGATGTATTCCCAACGATCTTCCTCACCAAAACGCCCTGCAGCATCATTAAGCTGATTAACTCCCTGCACAACATTATCATTCTGCAGGTCTTCCGGCGAAGGAACCGCATTAACAATTCCCGTTGTTAAAATTACAAGAACTAACAACAACACACCAATCTTTTTCATCATCTTTACTAAAAATCAGTGATCTTTAAAAAACTAACGTAACCTTAACTTTTCAATGCTTTACCAACATCCTTCATTCCCTTAATAGCCGCACCAACCTCAGCAGCACCCGTTTTTGTTTTATACTCTGCTTTCATCGCATAAGTCGCAGCCTTTCTTCTCATCAACCAAGGCATCCATCCCTTAATTCCCAAGTTAACCACAAGAAATGCAACAAAACATGCCCCAAGCCCAACGAAAACAGCCGCAGCTCCCAAGAATGCAAATATTCCTGTCATTGCACCAACCACAACAACAATGCCTTTAAGGTTAGCTGCGATGGCCGCAATCAAGAATCCAACAAACCACGCAACAGGAGAACTAAACGTTCCAAACGTATCAATTATATCCGCAAAAGTCACGAAGATTAAAAGAAACACTGCAATTGTAACAACAATTGCACTAGTCTGTCCAACAGAGGTCACAAGATAAGTAGGCACCCCCCCAAAAATAAAGTTCATAAACGAAAAAGGTGCACCAATCAAAGAATCAAAACCAGTTGTAGCAGTATCAACAACAATATTTTTAGAAGGCCAAATATCAGACCTAACCAACATGAAAATCAGGATAACAGCACCAACGACAGCAATCGTCCAACCAAACGGCTTCCAACTCACTCCTCTTTTGTTAAGCATTAACTATCCAGTTCTAACTCCTTTATAAATTTTTCGTTATTTTGGCGTTGTCCCAAGTTCCAAAAATAAAACAAAAACCAAAAAATAGTTATTCTGAAGAAGATTAGATTGG
>JAHIWJ010000056.1 GCA_018816205.1 Nanobdellota archaeon | reverse complement strand
TGCAACACTGCAGTTACAAATTCTTAAAAATCCCTCATTCTTATTTTTCTCATAATTCTCGAAATTGAATCTATCAGACACCCCACGTCATAATCGCCAAAAAGAAAAACATCCACAAAGAAATATTTAAATAATGTTGTATCTAATGATATAACATGAAAAATGAGAGTATTAAAGAAATCTTGAGATATCCCCGACTAGACACAGTGTTAATGGTAGAGCGATTCATCAAAGAGCACGACGGCGAATACAAAAAGAGAGCTCTCTGGGAGGCTCTTCCAAAAAAAGTAATGTATCAAACTTTTCGTGTAATAATTGATTATTTGTTATATTCACATAAAATCTCAATCGACGCTGAAGGAAAGCTCGGTTGGATTCACTACCCGGATTCAGCCCATTACTATTTCGAAAGAAAAGACCTGTCTAGAAAAAAATGATAATGCCCTCTGAAACGAGATTTGCCGACGAAGCAACAAAAGAAGCATACTACAAACTGGAGAAAGGCGATGTATCTGAAAGAGAATTATTCAGATTCATTCGCCAGGCGATGGACAATATCGAGAAAAATGCTTTTTGCGGAATACAAATCCAAAAAAAACAAATTCCAAGGGCGTATACTAAAAAATATGGCGCAGCGAATCTATGGAAATACGATTTACCAAATGCCTGGAGATTGATTTATACAATTCGCGCGGGCAAGGCAATCGTCATCAGTGTTGTCTTAGAATGGATGACTCATAAAGAATACGAAAGGAGGTTCGACTATTGAACATGATCCTCGGCATAGAATGCACCGCACATACTTTCGGCGCAGCAGTCGTCAACAAGGGTAAAATTCTCTCCAATATTAGAGACATGTACAAAACGGAATCTGGTGGAATCATCCCAACCGAATCCGCCCAACACCACAAAAGTTTAGCTCCAGAAATCTACCAAAAAGCTCTAACAGAGGCCAAAATTTCCGAAGACAAAATTGAAGCAATCGCCCTGTCAAACGCTCCTGGCCTCGCGCCCTGTCTTCTCACCGGCCTGAACTTCGCAAAAGAAAAAGTCAAACAACTGAAAGTCCCAATCGTTCCAGTAAACCATTGCATCGCCCACTTAGAAATCGGCCGTCATGAAGGTGCAAAAGACCCGGTCCTTCTGTACGCAAGCGGAGCAAACACTCAAATAATAGCCTACGCTGCAGGAAAATATCGCGTCTTCGGAGAAACTTTAGACCTCGGCGTCGGAAACTTCATCGACAAGGTAGCAAGAGAATTCGGCTTCGGTTTTCCAGGCGGCCCTGAAATCGAAAAGCACGCAAAAAATGGAAAATACATTGAACTGCCTTACTCAATTAAAGGTATGGACGTTTCATTTTCAGGAATGCAAACCAAAATCTCTCAGCTACACAAGAAAGGAATTTCCAAAGAAGATTTGTCTTATTCGCTTCAAGAAACAGCTTTCGCGATGTTAGTCGAAGCAGCAGAACGCGCACTTGCCCACACCGGAAAAACAGAACTCGTCCTCGGCGGCGGCGTCGCGTGCAACTCCCGCCTTCAGGAAATGTGCCAGATCATGTGCAAGGAACGTTTACAAAAAACAAAATATCTCTGTCCAGAACGCTCACTGTTAGTTGACAACGCCGCAATGATTGCCTTCACCGGCGAAATTATGTTCAATTCCGGGATAAAATTCAAACCCGAAGACGTTGATATAAAGCCAAGGGAAAGAACCGACCAAGTCAAGGTTACTTGGAGGTGACATTATAAACTAAAAGATTTATCACAACAAAAATTAAATAATCCGGCGGCCATTATTTTTCATGGGAGTAATAACACATAGCATAACGACAAACGAAATTGACCTGCATAATTTTGTGCCAGAGCACTATAGCTGCCCAGGTTGTGGAGAAAGAATACAAAGGCATATAACTCAGGAAGGAGTAAGATATCACGTTACATATTGGGCTGGTTCTGGAAGTTATTGCTCAGCAAAAGACTGCGAAAGAAATCATGCTTGCAGGAAGAATAATTAACTATAAAAAACCCTTTTCATTCTAAAGGAAATGAAATTTATCATGACCGGCCACAAAGGCCTCATCGGGCACTTCCTCCTTGAACGCCTGAAAGCACAAGGCCATAAACCAATCCTCCTAATTGACTCACGAGAAGGAGAAGACATTCGCCAAATCTCAAAACACCAACTAGAAGAAAAAGCAGACGTTTTCCTCCATCTCGCCTCTTTCTGCAAAATAAACAAAACAATAGAAAATCCCGACCTCGCCTTCGAAAACAACGTCCTCGGTATGCATAAGGCCATGGAATTCTGTCGCAAAAATAAAATACCAAAAATGGTCTTTACTTCTTCATCAAGAATTCTAAGCAAAGAAAAAAACCCATACACCGCTTCAAAAATCTACGGTGAAGAATTGGTCAAAGGCTACGCAGACAGTTACGGAATCGAATACGTAATCATCCGCCCCTCCACAGTTTACGGTCCTTTCAACGACCTAACAAAACGCCTCATCGACATTTTCATACTCAACGCTCTAAAAGGCGAAGAACTCAAAATCTTCGGAGACGAAAACAAAACACTCGATTTCACATACATTGACGACTTCATAAACGGATTTCTAATCGCAATGGAACAAAAAAACAAAGAGTTTAATATCTCAAGCGGCGAACCATCCAACGTCTCAGAAGTTGCTGATTTCATCATTAAACTCGCAGGCAACGGCACAAAAAGGTTTTACCCACCAGAAGTAGCCCAACCTCAGGAAGTTGAACTTGATATCGCCCCCCTGAAAGCCTTAGGTTATTATCCCAAGGTTTCCATGGAAGAAGGCGTAACAAAAACATTCGACTGGTACAAAACTAACCTTAAAGAAATCAAAAAAACCAGGCAAAACTTTAAATACCAACATAATTCTCTCTAATAAACCAATGATAGGAGGTTCACATGGACTTCTATAGTATCGTAGAAAAAGCGAAAAAAACTGGCAAAATTGAGAAGGGAACAAACGAAGTAACCAAGGCTATTGAGATGGGCACAGCGAAGCTTGTAGTTTACGCTGCCGACGTAGAGCCAAAGGAAATCGTTACACACCTTCCAGCAATCTGCAAGGAAAAAGGAATTCCTTGCCAAGAAGTCGACTCGAAGCAGAAACTCGGAGCTGCAGCAGGCATTCCTGTTGCCACGGCATCCGTTGCTGTTGTCGACGCAGGCGAAGCAGCCAGCGAAATCGCAAAACTTAAATCGGAAAAGTAATAAAAAATGGCAAAATCATTAATGGAAAGACTAACCGGAATAACAATGCAGCCCGGCCCTTGCTGGGAAGCAGTCGCTTTAAGTACAGCCCCATCAAGAATTAGGGAAGCGAAGTATTATGTTTCAAGAGTACAAGAAATAATCTCAGAAAGAGGAATCGAGTTGGGCGATCCCCAAGTTAGTCTTGGACGAAGGAAGAGTATTAATTGTTCATGGAAAGTGGATAGATATAACTTAAGCGTATTATTGACTATTCCAGAAACTGGAGTTCCTTCATATTCTGGCATGATTAACGACCAAAGAATAACGGGGGAGTTGAAATAATAAAAAATGGCAAAACAACAGCGAGAAAAAGACAAATCATCCGGAGAACCCAAAGCATCTAGAGTTTCAGATGAGCAAGCAGTCAACGGTTTCGTGGAGCAATTCATTGGCCGAACAGGCGCACGAGGCGAAGTAACCCAGGCAAAAGTAAAAATTCTAGACGGCAGAAATAAAGGCCGCTCACTAAGGCGAAACATCAAGGGCCCGGTCAAAATCGGCGACCTCATAACCCTCCGTGAGACCGAGATTGAAGCCCGAAGAATTCGCGGCGCAGGCGGGAGGTCAATGTAATGAGCGGCAATAACGACTGGCTAGATTTGAGCGAACCTTGGAGAAAGGCTTTGGTGGCCGCACTTAGTTCGTGTGGAATCAATGATGATTTAGACGATTTTCAAAGAATGGTTGGTTCCCGCTCACTGGAAATTGTCGATACAAAAACTGGGAAAGAAGGATATGTAATCTTTGGATTAGAATTTGAAAATCCCACTCATAAAACTGAAAGGGATACGGAAATGAAAGCGGTAACTCCTTGGTACAATGGTCATGGTATTACAGTTTGTCCGTTTGAATCTCAGGATAGGAGATTCTCAGGATTTAAATTAGAGGTTTTAAGATGACTAAATGCACATTCTGCGGCCGAGAGGAAAGCCCTCACAAAGGAATTCATTTAATAAAGAACATCGGTGCAGTCCATTATTACTGCTCAAAAAAATGTAAGAGTCACGCTGAAAAGCTCAAAAGAGACAAACGAAAAGTCCGCTGGACCGAAGCCTTTCACATAACTCGCGACAAAGCCAGAGCAAGAGAAGCAGAAGTCAAAGAAAAAACACTTGCAGAAAGAGAAGCCAAAAAAGAAAAGAAGCAGGCCAAGGCAGCAAAGAGATAATCATTGGCTATAAACTTCTTCTCTGTGTTCAAATCTTAAAAAATAAAGAGTATCATTCGAAAAAGAATAAATAATCCTAAATGGTTTAACATAGACAGTCCTTTCACCTTTCAGGTTATATCTCAATGGTTTTCCTGTTTGCGGGTTTTCAATGATTTTTTTAATTTGTTTTCTGATTTTCTCTTTTACAGAAGCATCTGTTTTTTTGAACTCACGCTCAAATTTTTCTGTGTAGATTACATCTACCATTTTTCAATTTCTTTTAGGAATTCTTCGCTTGCTAACTTTTTGTATTTTCCAGCTTCTATCTCTTTCCATGCCTCTTTTATTTCTTCAATTGTTTCTAAGTCTTCTTCAAGGGGATTGCTCACTTTCTTTAAAACAATAAGGTCGTCTTCTGCAGAAACTGCAAGGGTTTCGCCCTCTTTTATCTGCAACCTTTCCCTGACTCCGAGAGGTATTACCACTTGTCCCTTACTGCTAATTCTCGTTAATCCAATTTCCATGCAAGGGTAAGATTTTCTTACCTTATAAATTTTTCGGGAAGGTTGTTAATTACAGGTGGAAAAAGAAAGAGATGCAGTGTTGCATAATTCGAAAATAATTCCTTATCAATCAACTGTTAGTTACCAACCGCCATTTTTTCTTCAGCATACCTTTTAATTATCTGGTATGCCCAGAATTTTCTGTGCGCTTCAGCGCACATTTGGTCTACAAG
>JAHIWJ010000055.1 GCA_018816205.1 Nanobdellota archaeon | reverse complement strand
TCTTGTAGAGCAAATGTGCGCTGAAGCGCACAGAAAATTCTGGGCATACCAGATAATTAAAAGGTATGCTGAAGAAAAAATGGCGGTTGGTAACTAACAGTTGATTGATAAGGAATTATTTTCGAATTATGCAACACTGCAAAAAAGAGCTTATGTACGGTTTATACATAAAACATGGAAGAGAAAAATGAGAAAAGGCGATTTGTAATCACGAAAAAGATAGCGAAGCATGGAAATCAGGCGATTATTGTTATTCCGCGAATGTTGGAGGAGCATTTGAAGCCTGGGACGATTGTGCAGTTGAATATTGAAGCAATTTCCGTTCAATCTCAGTAAGGGATTAATCACCTCAACCCATTTACATAAGCAATCTCATCGTCGGAAAGTTTCAATTTTTGCTGGACGGATTCTTGTTTTAGAATTGGGGTGAGGACGGTGAAGTCTCGAAGGGCGCGTTTTGTTGAGCAGTGGACCATTCTTGCGTATTTTTTCGCGATTGTTTTCTTTTTTGCTATTTTTTGGTTGTTCAACCAAATTTTTAATATGCGTTTTGGTTTTTCGTATTTTGTGAAGCCGTCTAGCGGTGCGTCTTTTGCGAAAGAGATTCCGGCAGATTGAAATGCGTTCTGGTAGACTAGAAATCTCCAGTGCTGGTTTTTGTAGATTCTGCCTCTGAAAACGTCGGCGCTGCCCAGCGCATGGTAGGCTTTTACTAGAGTTTCGTTTTTGTATTCCTTGGGGATGTTTTCCTCTATCCAGAGCAAAATTTCGTCGAGGGATTCGTCTGTTGTGTCGAAGAGTTCCAGAAAGGGTTGTCTTTCTTTGAATAAACGCCTGAGAACGTTGAAGATACTTTGCGAAACGTTTCGTTTGTCTGTCAAGTCGATTTCTTCGCTGTCAAGCCGACTGTAGGACTCGAGGTCATTGATTGCTGCTCTTAAATCTCCTTGGGACTTTATTGCAATTTGTTTCAAGAATTGAGGAGATTTGTTGAAACCTTCTTGTTCTGAGATTTTTAGAAGGAGAGAAATTATTGAGCCTAAATCAAGGGGTTTCATCTCGACGAGTTTTGATTTTTGCCGCACTGGGGAGAGCTTTGACTGCCAGACGTCGTTGCAGGTCATGATTATTGGGAAAGATGTCGAGTGGATTAGTTTGACTAGCTCTGGAATGCCACCGATGTCTGTGCCAGTTACGCCGTCGACTTCATCCATCAAGAGGACCTTGCCTTTTTTGAAGAGGGAGGATTGCTGGGTGGCGGGGCGAAGGGTCTCTTCGAGCTTTGCGCGGTTTCGCAAATCTGAAGAATTTAATTCCAGGACTTCAAGGTCGTTTTCTTTTGCTGCCGCAAGGGCGAGAGAGGTTTTGCCGGTTCCAGCAGGCCCATGCAGAACCAAGGATTTCTTTTTTGGAAATTCCTTAAGGAATTTTGCGACTTCCTTGACTGCCTGGTCCTGGTGAATAATTTCTGCGTACCTCTTTGCTCTATATTTTTCTGAGAGGGACATAGAGTTTTATAGGTGATGGGGTATTTAAGAATTATTGGGCTCGTAATTGTGAGAAAGGTTTTTTGGTAAGTCGTGAATTGGATTTTTTAGATAGGCTCCCAGGTCTTGAGCTGGGGTGAATCCCCCCTGGACATACTCTAAAACTACTATATATTCGCCAGTTGTTCTAACGACTTTACCTTCTTCTTTTGTATATCTTATGTTTAAAACTCGTATTTTTGCAATCGGGGCGCCCAATGGCCGACCGTTGTGATCCTCGTAAACTACGTCGATATCTCTATCCGGGAAGACTGCCTGGCCGGGGGCTGAAGTTTAAAGTTTTGCCTAAAGAGGATTTCGTAAAAAAATCGCAAGTTGCTGTGAACCATTTGTGATATGTTGAAGGCATTTAACAAGATTTTATTTAGGGTGTTTAATAATTATTGCAATAGAAAAGGTTGGGGCAGAATATCTGGGAAGATTTATGAAATTGGCGGAAACTTTTTAAATTGAGTCCGAGAAATGCTTTCATGACAGACTTTAATCCGCGACCGCCCAGAGATATGGGATATGTGCTAGCGTACAATGAGCGCTGGGGGAATTTTGCTGTTCGGAGGTTTGTTGATAAGATTGCGCCGGTTGGCCTTGAAAATCTTGAAGGATTGCGGTGCGATAGGCCTTATGTTTATGTAGGAAACCATCAAACAACCGGGGATTTATTTTGTCCGTATCGGGTGATTCTTAATAATAGGCTTCCGATGCCGCGCACGGTTGCTAAAGAGAGCTTGCGAAAAGTTAAACCTATTTTCGATTTTGAGAAGTTCGGAGTTATCTGGATTGACCGTGGTGCCAAGAAGGCGTCTTATTTAGAAGGTTTAACTTCACTTATCGCTCAAGGCTTTAGGGAGACCGAGTCATCATGGTTTTTTCTTGAGGCAACCAGGTCGCAGACTGCAAACAGGGTGCCGGCAGAATTCAAAACTGGTGCCTGCGGGATAATTCTTAATGCGGCGGAGATGGCGTATTGGATGTTCTGGAAGAGAAATAGGGGAACTGTGCATATTGCATTTTCGCGCTCGTACGAGCTGGATGAATTAACTGGGGACGGTTCAAAATCAGTGAGACGGAGACAATTTGCTAAGAATACGCACGATATTGTCAGTGAAATGTGGCGAGGATTAGAGTTAATGTGAAAGCTTTTATATTTTAGTTTTCTTATTGTTTGATGATAATTGACATTGTTATTGTGGCGTTGATTGTGCTGGCGGCGATTGTAGCGCTTGTTGTGATTTACTTTAAATGGAGAAAAGAAAGGGTTCTTTATGGCGACAAGCAGATGGCTCTGGTTAAGGAAGCTGCGCAAATGAGGCATTCGAGTCTTGTTGATTAAGCTTCGCCTCTCCCTGCGAGCACGAAAGAAGCCAGAAGAGCCTGCAGCTGGACAAACTCGTCTGAGCCTTCGACCATTCTAAATTCGGCTTCGCCGGTTTTTTCTGTGAGGTTGACTTTTATGGAGGGCTCTATTTGGAGGTTCCAGATTTCTTTCTGGATTGCTTTTATTATGTCTGTTCCTGAAACAGAATCTTTTAACATGGTGTCAAGAAGTTTGTCGCGCGCGCCGACAAAGTCTCCTGCGAGAGCGTAGTCGAGAACGACTTTAACGTCTGCTGGTTTTGCTGCTGAAGAGACCATTGTTATCATGTCGGGTGTGACGTCCGGAGAAATCGAAGCTGTTGCCTGAAGCAAATTAATCGCTCGTCTGCAATCGCCTTCTGATGCTTCGTAGAGGGTGTCGAATGCTTCTTCTTTGATATTTAGTTTTTCGTTTTGAGCTATGAACTCAATCCTTTTTCGGATGTCTTTTTTTTCCAATAACTTGAATCTGAAGACTACGCAACGAGACTGGATTGGGTCGATGATTCTGGAAGAGTAGTTGCAAGACATGATGAATCGGCAGGTGTTGCTGTAGTTTTCCATTGTTCTTCTTAGGGCTTGTTGGGCTTCTTTCGTCAGGGCGTCGGCTTCGTCCAGAAAAATAACTTTGAAAGGAATGTTTTCGATGGCTTTTGTCCGCGCGAAGTCTTTGACTTTTTGTCTTACTACGTCAATTCCCCTTTCGTCTGAAGCGTTTAATTCAAGGTAATTTTCTCTCCATTTTTCTCCGAAAAGTTCCTTTACGATAATAAGAGCAAGCGTTGATTTTCCGATTCCGGCGGGGCCGGCGAATAGTAGATGGGGGATGTTTAGGGCCTGGACTAGAGATTTGACTCGTTTGATTATTTCCTGCTGGCCGACCATGCCCTCAAAGTTTGATGGTCTATACTTCTCTGTCCAGATATTTATCGCACTCATTTTAATAATCTGTTTGAGAAATTCAGGGTTATAAATATTGTTGTGGTTATAATAAGACGTTTACTTACTTCTTTCACGATGTATTCTTCTCTTACGCTTCTCTTTTTTCAGCCTTTTGCGCTGCCATTTCCAGCGCATTTGGCCGGTTTTTTTCCAACGCCTTGAAGATCGTTTCATGATTTGCTTAGAAAGAGTTGGTTTATAAAGGTTGCCTTAGATTTGGTTCTTCCACAGTTATTCTTGGTGTCTTTGGCCTCCTGCCTTTTTTGAGCAAATAAACCATGCCCAGAGTTAAACCGAAAGCCACTGGCCAGGCGACGTAGGGGGCGGGTGAATGGTATGGGGGCGGTTGCTGCGCTGTGGCCCGAGTTGTTGTGATTGCAACCGGCTGAGATGAAAGACTGACTGACGGTTGTGTTGTCACAGACTCTAAACCAGAGAGCTGAACTGATTCTACCGGGCGTGTTGATGGAGCCGCCACTTGATTAACCTCTGCGCAATCTACTTCTAATTCTCCGGAGTAGGGAATGTCTGAATTAACTGCTAGTTCGGTTCTGTTTGTCCCTGCTGCAGACTGGTAGTGCGCTGTGCCATCTTTCCACAGAGGCGAAAAAACTTTTGTGAACCACTGCAAGGGATTCTCACCAGGAAAAATTCCACCACCAAAATCAAAGGGGAGCATATTTAATGCCGGTTGAGAACTTAGGGGCTGAGATTCAGGGCACGTTGTTTCCAACCAATAGGGTGCTTTTCTAAAATCTCCTGCTGTTTCTGCGAGGTAACTGCTGAATGGGCTCTCTGGTTCGGTTCTTGAGGCTGATGGCTGGGTGTCCTGCATTATATTTAATAGAGGCCAAGTTTAAATTTTTTTGTATTGATAACTTTAAATATAACTCATTCTTGTTTTGGTTGAGGGTTAAAAGAGAAGATGAAATATCTTAAGTTGGTTGTATTTGCAGTAATTGCGTTGATTTTTATTGCTTTGGCGGTTTATACGACCTTTTTTCAGGCTCCGCGGTGCCAAAGTTTTGAGTGTTTTGGAGAATACATGCGACAGTGCAAGCCTGTGCAGTATATGAACGACGGTGAGGAGGCTACTTGGAGGTATAAGGTGCTTGGTATGAAAGGCGGCGCATGTGTTGTGGAGGTGACCTTACTGCAGCCTAAAGCTGGCGAGCTGGGAATTGAGAAGCTTTCAGGGTACAGTATGGAATGCGGTTATCCTAAAGGGATTGTGACTTATCCTGAAAGAGACTTGGGTAGTTGCAGCGGCAAGTTGAAAGAGGAAATGCAGGAGATTATTATAAAGAAGCTTCACACCTACATAATTGACAATATTGGAGAGATTGATGACAGTTTGAATCTTTTGGTGGAGCAGAACAGTTAAACGGTTTTAGAGGGCAATAATGTTTAAAATATGTCGAGTTAGTTATTTTTATGCGGGAAATTCATTCAATGCACGTTGAACAATCGCGGCGAGGTTTTTTGCGTCGTTTAGTTCCAAAACCGCATCCGACAACCGGCAAGCCGCATGTAATTCTCGAGAACAATAGAAGAGTCTGGTTTGAGCCAAGCTTAGAAAGTGGAACTGAACATTTATGCTGGTGCTTTCCCAGTGGAAAGTCCGGAACCTTTGGAGACTATTTTGCCCTGCCTACAGAATTTCTTGATCCGCTTCACGGGGTTTGTTTGCTAAACGTATGCATGCAGATTAGGGAAGGCAGGCCGGGTTACGATGACGCGACCAAAGCGATGAGCAAAATTTTGGATGGTCTTGCAGATATCCGACCTAACAAGATTTTATGTGCCGAAGGGGAATTGGCTTCAAACTATGTAAAAAAGTTTTTAAAATCACAAGGATTCAGGAAAGGAAGGCCGCAGGTTGCACTTGATTCTATAGAGAGTTTTGAAAAACCCCCGCATTGATTTGTATACTGCAGTATATAAATGATTAAATTATCGACGATATTATCTATGTTGCCGTCGGCAAAAAGAGAAAAAATGTCATTTGA
>JAHIWJ010000054.1 GCA_018816205.1 Nanobdellota archaeon | reverse complement strand
GACAATATCTTTTTCATTACTCTCGTCGTAGTTTTACTTAATTATAAGCTTTTTTGGTGCTAGAATGCTATAATCACCAAAAATAGTTAAGATTCTGACGCACGCTCAACTGATCATAAAGAGCGTTATCCTGTATGGAATACCCTATCGGACTTTTCGAATTAGAACCTACTCCAACATATCCTCTGTCCGGGCTGTAAAACCCAATCAAAACTTTAATCAAAACAGACTTCCCGGCACCCGACCTCCCGACAAGCCCAACAATTTCTCCAGGAGAAAGAGTAAAACTTACATCTTCCAAAATCTTCTTTTTGCCAAACGTCTTAGAAAGTTTGTCAACAAACAAAACACTCATCAACAAAAAAGACAATTTTCATTTATAACTCTTGCTAATATTGCTCCTTGTACCTTCCCCTCTTCTCAACCTTCTCCAATCTCTTCAAAACCTCTGCAGAATTCTTAGAAGTTTTCTTGTACCCTTCCAGAACTGCTTTGAAAAGTTCCTCCCAATGCAAAAAATGCTTTGCTTCCAGGGCTTCCTTAATCAAATACAAGTCAACTGCCTTGTCCTCTACGCGCCCATTCGCAAATCCTAAACCAAAATCAATAAAATACAATTTTCCTGAACTGCCCGAATCAGAAGCATCCCGCGGCCTGACGGGCGTAACCGGTTTACTATTTGAGCGAGCGAAGCGAGCCTTATCCATCTCCGCAGCCGCCCTCAATTGCGGACTATTCCAAATCATATTGCTCGTCGTTGAATCTCCATGAATTATCTCAGCGCCATGTAAAAGAGCAATATTTCTCCCAATCTCAAAACAAACTTCTTTCCAGTTTTTCATTCTGTCTAAATTCTCACTCAACTTTTCCCCCGCAATAAATTCCATTTCTATCTCCTTTGCCTTCTCGTCGACCTTCAAAACCCTTGGCACATTAATCAACTTGCCGGCTTTCTCAAGCAGCTTCGCCTCCGAGCGAGTTCGCAGCTTCCGAATTTTCTCATCCAACTCCTTAATCCTATAACCTTTTTCCACACGGCGTTTCAAAAGCACATCCCCGCTTCTGATAAGAACTGCCTCTGCGCCCTGTTGGATTATTTGTGGTTTCATTTCACTAAACAATCGAGAATATATTTAATCCTTTGCACTTTTCCACAAATATTCAAAATAATTCTTGTAAGTCCCATAAACTGCGTTGTGCTCAATCAGCACACCAAGAGGATTATCGACCCACATTACCATTGCAACTTTCCCATCAAAGATATAAGTAGAAACTTGTGAATTGAACTCGGAAGAGACGTATTTTATTGAAGTCATTGGAATTTTTGTCGGTTTAATCTTAATATTTGCGACAATGCGCATTTTAATTTTTCTCTTGCATCTTTCCTTATCCCATCTTGGATAATCATAGGGCAAAAATTCTCTAATTTTATACTCCGCACCAAAATCTAATACCTCTGTTTTCGAAGTCAATATTTCATTCAAAACAGTTTTTATTCCCGACAACCCCTTGAAACTCCGAATTTCCTGTCTTTGTTTTTCTGCCATAAACAATTCCAACAAGTCTGGCACAATTTCCCGCGCCTTTTGAAGTTCGTCTTCCTTTTTTTCTATGATCTCAAAAATCTTCTCAGGATTTCCCGCTTCAAACAGTAACCTATTCGCCTTCATAATTTGGCTTACCAAACCTTTTTCTCGCAAACCGCGCAAAGCGTCGTAAATAGAAACCCTGTGCACGCCCGATTCACGCGAAATTTCATTTGCCGATGCTGAACCAATCTTCAAAAGAGCCAGATAGCATTTAAGTTCATTAGGACTCAGGCCCGTTTTTTCAAGAATTTTCACATCCATTCCCGGGATAGAAATCCCCCACTATTAAATCTTTCTAAGTGTTGTAATCAACCCTACTACACTTCCTTAAATAACTAATTTCTGGGCGATTATTATGGAGTTAAAACAATTCACAATCACAAAGAAAGTAGCAAAACACGGTTCACAGGCCATTGTAGTGGTACCTAAGTTGCTCGAACAAAAGCTTTCGCCTGGTACGATTGTAAAGATCACTTTTGAAATCTTGGAGTGGCAAAATGAATCCAGCAGTCAATAGGACTGAAATTGAAGCAACAACTAGTCTTAGAGAAGCAATTGCAAGAGTTTTTTCAATTAGCCCAGGAGAAAGAGCATGTCTACTTCCAAATGAAGCTATGACTGGAGAGCTAGCTGAGGCCTATAATAAGCTTAGCAGAGAAGCAAGGCAGGGCACATACCAAAATCTGGCTGCAGACTTCTTAGCAAGAACAAACTACCAAGAAAAAGGAAGAAGACCTAGAATCCTAGACGCGGGATGTGGTTCGGGTTTGTTATCTTTAGAACTAGCACAAAGAACAAACACGCTGATTATCGGCGTTGATGCCTCACAAGACATGATTAAATTAGCAAATAAAAACAGAAGAGAAATGAACCTTGATGCCAATGTCTTCTTTTTCCCAGAAAATCTTTATTCTCTTTCAGAACTGACCGGCGGGGAGCCCCATTTTGATTATGTTGTATGCAGGAATGTTCTTCATCGCCTTAAAGATCCGCAAGAAGCAATAAGACAAATGCGCAATTCTTTGAATCCTAATGGAAAAATATACATCCGAGATTTACGAAGAGACGCGGACTGGCCGACAATAGTAAGAAGAATCGGAGAACAACGTTGGCAACACCCAGAACTTGTGAGAGATTACATCGGAGCCATGGCCCAAATGCTCACATTGCCAGAATTAGAACAAATGTTAGGCAGCTTGCACATAATAAAATATAAATTAACAAATGGTGAATACGCTAAACCAGAGATGCAGTCTTCTGCTTTGAAAGAATATCAAAAAGATGTAGAATACGTCTGTGTAATTAATGAATCTTAAAACTTCATCTTCTTCCCGAACTTCCGCGCCAGCTTCATCATAGTCTTCTGGTCCATTTTGCCCTCCACCATCTTTCCCTGATCCTTAATCATTTCATTTAACATTTTCCACTGCTTAATCAGCATTCTAATATCTGAAGTCGTACATCCTGAACCCTGGGCTATACGGCGGATCCTATTAGTCTGCTTTTCCAAAATCTCTGGATTCTCAATCTCCCCTGGAGTCATAGAATTAATTGCGTGTTTCCACTTCTTCACCTTCGCCGCCTGCCCCTCCAAAACCCCCTCCCCCATCTTCTCTTTCACCTTTCCCATCCCCGGAATCATCCCCATAATCTTATCCATACTTCCCAATTCCGACATAGAATCCAACTGCGTCTGCAAGTCTCTCAAGGTGAACTTCCCTGACTGCAGTTTCTCCTGTTGCCGAGCAATCTCTTTTTCATCCATCACAGAATGAATCTTTTCCATCAGCCCTTTCAAATCCCCCATTCCCAACAACCTGGACAAGAAAGATTCCGGATCAAAAGTTTCCAAATCCGCGGGCGTCTCCCCAGTTCCGATAAAGACAACTCCAACGTCCGCCTCATAACAAGCAGTCAACGCCCCGCCCGCCTTCGCCGTCGAGTCCATTCGAGTAATTATCACTCCAGAAACCCCCGCCGCTTCCTTAAATGCCTGCGCTTGCTTCTTCGCCGCCTGGCCAATGTCCGCCTGCATCACCAAAAAACTCTCGCTCGCCTTCACCTCCTTGGAAATTTTCTTTATCTCATCAACGAGCTCATTATCGAGTGCGTCCCTTCCGGCAGTGTCTACAATAACAAGGTCGTACTTCTTCATTTCTTTCTCATGCTTCTTCCAAATTTTCAACGGATTTTTTTCTCCAGGAGAAATAAAACAAGGCACTTTCACCTTCTCGCAAACCTGCCTCAACTGCTCCGGTGCCGCCGGCCGATGAACATCCAGTCCGATCGCGCAAACTTTCCTTCCCCTCTTAGCATAATATGAAGCAAGTTTCCCAATCGTCGTCGTCTTTCCCGCCCCATACAAACCAACCATCATCCACGTCTCCTGCTTCCCCAATACCAACTCTCTCTTCTTCCCCAGAATCTTAATCAGCTCATCATGCAAAATCTTAATCACGTGCTCTTTCTTCTCAACTCCTTTAATCCGCTCGTCAAACGCCTCCTGCTTTATTTTCTTACTTAACTCCATCACAAGCGAAACGTTCACATCCGCCTCAATCAAACTCCTCTGCAAATCCTTCACAATCCCCTCAACAAGATTTTTATCAAGAAAAACAGCATTCGCTATCTTGTCCGTCGTCTTCCGAAGAACATTTCCAAGTTTCTCTAAAACCATCTTACAAAACCGAGTCAAAAAGAGCTTAATAAAGTTGTTGTTCACCCCACAAAAAGTTAAAAGGTTACAAAATCACTCGAGAACATGCCAGAAATCCAATGGATGCGCTATGCCGAAGTTTACGACGGACATAGAGGCGTTGCCGAAAAATTGGTAATGCCGGACAACCCCAATTTTTCCCTTGATCCAAACGCCCTGGAATATCTCGGAAGAATTATTGCAGACACACCGATTCCTGCAACGAACCCTGGCAGATTATTTGATTTTGAACCCAAAGCAAAAGAAGCAATAGAATCCCGCGCAAGACAGCTAGGAGCCACAATTATTGCAAAACCAGCAGGCAGACTAGCCAAAAAAAGAAAATATCGGGGTTATTACCATTGCTTCAGACCAAAACCGTTTGCTTAAATAATTATTAAATCTTAAATAACATTAAATAACTCTTCCGGATTATATAAAAACAAGTAAAGTT
>JAHIWJ010000053.1 GCA_018816205.1 Nanobdellota archaeon | reverse complement strand
TTCTTGCTTTGTCGTCCATGAGACTGTCTAACCACTTCTGGTATTCTGTGTGAGGGATTCTGAATCGTGTAATCGGGAATGGTGCAATGGGGTCTCCTGCATAAGTTCTCATTTTAGGGGCCATGGAGTCTTCCCTTGTAAGGCCTTCAAGAGATAGGTCTGCTATGACTTGCCTTAAATTCCTTGGCCTGCTTAGGTATTCTAATCTTCGGGCAAGCGGTGCCTCCCAATCGTATTTGATTAAAGAATGCCTGCTTCGCCTATCCAAAATCTCGCGAGCATTTTTAACTGCATCTTCGCATGCCTTTTCTGAGTCGTGTTCTAAAAATGCTGTTAGTAGCCCGCCTCGGACAATCCAATATCCTCTTTCTATAGGCCTTCTTGTGCTCTCTTGGTTATGATGCTTTTCTGGCGATACCATCATGAAGAAGGTTGCTAAGTTGAATGGAGCAACAACAATTCTTTTTTCTGCTTCTGCGATTGCTTTAATGAGCGTGCCGTTTTCGTGTCTATGTTGGCCGTTTGTGTTTCTGTTGCCGTATCTTGCGAAAGCATAATCTATCCAGGGAATCTCGTCGCCACGATATCGGCGGAAGGCGAGAGCAAAGGCGTACGATTCAAATTGTCTTGCTGCACATTTATATTGGAGACTGTGTCCAGAGGAGGCCTTGACTTCTGTAAATCCCCTTCCGGTTCTTCTAAGATGGGCAATATCTGGCCTTAGTTCTCTTGTTTCCAATGATCTCGGGTAAACAGGATCTGGCCAAGGGAAGACCATTTTTACCTGGCCGCCCTTTATTGGAGGAATTCGTTTTCTACCCCTAGTTGCAGCAGCATAAATGTGAGAACAAACGCTGGAAACATTTTCCTTAGCAATCATGGACCTTTGATCAGCTGTGTATTGGTCCTCAACCTCCACTTGGTCTAGTATTTCTGGATTTATTACTAAAGCCTTATCATCTCTTTTGACCATAAGACCTTGATAAATTTAAGGGCTTAAAAATTATTAGGTTGTCAAATATGATTATTCCTTAGAATAAATGCCTGTTAGCTGGGCATGGTCGAGAACGTGGTTTCGCATTGATGACTCGATGTCGGATTTTTTTGGTGTTCTGGAGAACTCCAGGGTCTTGTCAAGGGCATAAAGGTTGAGTATGTAATGGTGTTCTCCTGATGGGGGACAAGGTCCGCCATAGTTTGATTCTTCCCAGCTGTTCTCTCCCTGCATGGCCTCTTCTGGCAAAGAGTTTTCAGCAAGGGATATATTTTCTGGGGGCAGATTGTAAACTATCCAGTGGGTCCAGGTTTTTAGTGGCGCGTCCGGGTCTTCTAGTGTCAATACTAGAGACTTCGTTCTTTTTGGGATGCCAGATATTTCTAGGGGCGGGCTAATGTTCTCGCCCTGGCAGGTGTATTTTTGAGGGATTCTATCGTTGTTGTTGAAACCTGGGGATATCAATTTTAGAGTTCCGTTTGCAGTGGTGTTTTGGTCAATGGGGGGCTGTTCAAAGAAAAGAATAATTGTTCCTAGGAGAATTATTGTCAAGAGCAGAACCCAAAGATAATTTTGCATAGAATAATTAGGGGAGTTAGATATTTAAGGGTTGGTTTTTACGCAGATTTATGAAAATATTACTCCATGTTTGCTGCGGGCCGTGTTCTACTGCATCAGTTGAGCGGCTTAGGGAGAAAGGTTACGATGTTGTTTTGTTTTTTCCTAATTCGAATATTTATCCTGAGGGGGAGTGGGAGAAGCGCCTCGAGAATGCGAGAAAGATTGCAGAACTTCATGGGCTGGAGCTGGTTGTTGGGGAGTATGACCATTCTGCGTGGAGAGAATTTGTCCGTGGGTTGGAAAATGAAAAAGAAGGCGGGGCGCGATGCCTGAGATGTTTTGAGTTTAATTTGGCAAAAACTGCAAAGAAGGCGCGCGAGTTGGGAATTGAGAATTTTACAACGACTTTGACAGTTAGCAGGTTTAAGAATTCTTCTCAGATTGCGGAAGTTGGCCGTGTGGTTGGTGCGAGAATTGGCGTGAATTTTCTGGAACATGACTTCAAGAAGCAAGGCGGTTTTGAGAAAAGCGTGGAGCTGGCGAAGAAGTTTGATTTGTATCGACAAAATTATTGTGGGTGTGAGTTCTCACTTCGGAATTAGGGTTTTGCCTGGTTCCATAAAATGTCAAAGAATTTTCTAAATGAATCCGCAGCCTCTTTGTTTCTTATCCTGACAACAATTGGCTTAGATAGCAACATAATGAAAAGCACAGTATCTCTGTACAAATTTATTTCTGTAAATGTTTCCTGATGTAAAAATCTTGCTTCGTGTCGTTTGCTCTTGACAAAATAATTTGTTCTTTCTTTATTTTTTCTAACCTCTTCGTTAAATATTATTTTTGTTTTGTATCCTTTTTCTTCCATCTTTGTATAATACTGTGAGAAAAAAACATCTGCCTGTTTCTCGTTTCTTCCTTGGCTTGCGCCGAAGACATAATTTGTATCGCCTTTTCCAAGAGTTCTCGCGATGTCATTAAATACTGTTTTCATCCCTCCCCATCCGTAAAAAACGTCTATGTCTGCTCTATGCTCTGTTATTTCATATTTAGAAAGGAGTAAAGGCAGCATTTTTTCAACGACTTCCTTTTCCTTTTTTATTTCCGTCTCTTTAAGTTCAATAAAATCTTTTAATCTTTCTGGATTTGCTGCACTGAAGTGAATGATTCCTCCTTTTTTAACAATGGATATAATTCCCTTTTCCAGCAACCTGTTTGCTACGTCATAAATCTTGGAAGGTGAAATTCCAGATTTCTTAGCCAATTCTGTTCTTGTAGTTTCTCCTATCTCGAGCAAAGCAGAATAAATTTTTATTTCCCCTTGCGTCAATCCGATTTTCTTTAGGTCTGCTAATTCCATGTTGCTTCTAAGCATAAGGATTATTTAAAGTTGCCCCCTGCAGGGACACTTATATTTAAATAGCGGAATACAATAGAATCATTATGAAGTGATAACAAATTACTTCAGGAGACAAACATGACAAATGAAACACAGACAACAACGAAGGAAACCAGAATTTCATGCTTAGTTAGACAACTAAGAGAAATGAAAGGAGGTATAGAATAAGATGACAATTGAAATACCTGGGGGGATATGGTCGCTAGAAGAATCTGTTGAAGAATCTGCAAAAAAGGAAGCAGAAAAAGCGTATAAGGCTACAGTAAAAAGTTCTAGCGGAAAATTAGCTTCAAAGATCGTGAAATTTGGCAGAATTATTCTACCTTCTCCCGTGGAAGTTGCTCTGGATGGAACTGTCTCCTCGGAACAATTTATTGATAAGGAGGCGCGTAATTGTTCATTGTATTCAGATAGATTTCCCAGTATATTTGATAAATCTCCCTTTATGTTAGATGAGAGTGGTTCTGTTTATTTTTTCAGTAGACGGTGCTGGGGGTGCCAGGGAATCGCTAAACAAATTAAAGGATATCTTGACAGGACAGACGGCACATCAGTAAAGGGGAAAAGAACAATTCTTTTACTTGGTGAGAGTACGGGATCCGTAACTAAGGAGGTTATTCAGAAACAATGGGGCGAAGATTGCGGGTATCCTTATGGTTCGGGCGACTGTAGTAGGCCAGTAGTTAGTTTGGTTCGCGATTTGTATGAAAAATTTTCAGTTAGGGACGTGAAGCTATTACACTAACGAAAACTAACTTTTTCTTTTTTTTCATTGAGGTTATCAACTCTTTTTTCTTTGATTTAGGATGGCAAAACAAAGCTCGAAACAGGAAGGAACGATGGCAGTGATTGCAGCTTTGATTGTGCTGTTTTCTGCGATGTGGGATCCTTGGACTTCTGTTGTTGTCGCTCTAGCTATGATGGTTTTGTATGCGATTTGGAAGTTTATTGGGAAGTAATTATGTAAACAAAAAACATTCCAATTAATTCAGTGGTTGTATAAACTTTGATGGTGTTTTGTCTTTCTCTAATTGCTGTGTCATCAGACCAAATTGGCAGGTTTTTTGAAAGGGCAAGAGCGAGATACTCTTCATCGTCGGGGTCGGGGCAAACTTCTTTTGCTTTTTGTATAAACTCAGAGAACTCTTCAAAGGGGATTAGTTTTATTCTGGAAAAAGTTAAGTTCAAAGCGATTGTCAATTCCTCATAGCTGATCTTTGTTTTTTCTGCTATTTCATTTTTGTGTTCTTCTATTTCACTTATTAAAAATTCTGGAGCAAGAAGTTCTAATTCGTCTAAAAATATCAATGCGCGGGTTTTTCCCTTAAAATTTACTAAAGCAGATATCATGATGTTTGCGTCTACAATTAACTTCATCAGTAAATATCATCCCTTTTGTTTATATTTTTTATGCATTGATTGTTTGATTTTTCTTCCAAGTTCTAAAGCCTCTTCTGCAGTTAATTGCGATTTTTCTGCAATGGAGTCCAATATCGCTAACTGGGAAAGGCGAATGCGGATTGCTTCTCTTGCTACTTCGCTCCAGTTTATGAACCTTGATTTTTCCATTTCTTTCTTCAAGTCCTCGGGAATTGATAGTGTTATTATTGCCATTTTATTTAATTTATTTAATGCACATAATATATATAAATGTTTTGTTCTTCATTTCAAAATCAGCATCGCATCCCCTAAAGAATAAAACCTGTATTTTTCCTTGATTGCTATTTCATAAGCTTCCAATATCTTTTCCCGGCTATAGAAAGCAGAAATCATCATGAGCAAAGTTGATTTGGGGAGATGAAAGTTTGTGATTAAACCAGTGTAGTTAAGCTTGAATTTGTAGCCCGGATAGATGAAGATTTTTGTTAGTTTTTTACCTGAATAAATTTTGCCATCTTCTGCGAATGATTCTAAAGTTCTTAATGTGGTGGTGCCGACGACGAAAAGTCTTTTTGCTTTGTTGATTATATCTGAGTTTTGCTTGGTGATTTCACAGACCTCTCCGTGGATTTTGTGTTTTGTTGGGTCTTCTTCGGTAACTGGGAGGAAAGTGTCCCAAGAAACATGGAGGCAAACTTTTGCTATTTTTACTCCTTTGTTTTTTATCTTTTGGAGGAGTTCTTGGTTGAAATGAAGACCGGCGGTTGGTGCGGCGAAAGAACCTTCTTGGTTTGCGTAGACTGTTTGATATTCGTCGTCGGATTTGATTGGGGTTTTGATGTAGGGCGGCGTAGGCAGAGAGCCTATTTTATTTATTATTTCATTAACAGGAAGGTTGAACTTAAGGCGTACCTTATTGTCTTTTTTGGAAAGGATTTTTGCTTTGATGTTATCTGGAAAGATTAAATCGTCTCCAACCTTAGCGCGGCCCTTTATTGTTGCTTTGTTTGAATTTAGTGCAAGCATTAGTTCAACTTTGCCGCCGGTTTGTTTTTTGCCAGTGATGCGAATTGGTAGGACTTTTGTTTCGTTGATTACTAGGACATCGTCTTCTTTTAGGTAGTCTGGGAGGTCGTAGAAATGTTTGTGTTCGATGGGCGGGGAATTGGGGGCTGGATTGTTTAGAATCATTAGTCTTGAGTGTGTGCGGGGCGAGGCTGGGCGCTGGGCGATTAGTTCTTTGGGTAACAAATAATTAAAATCATTGATGTTCATGCTAATAAGATTTTGAAAAGAGTATTTATGCGTTTTGCTTAGACTCTATTTGTTTCCTGACTTCTTCAGACGCCTCATTGAAAACTGATTTTGCAAAGTCTATCACATCTTCTACTTCAGTTAATTTTGGTTTGTAGCCGTAATAATTTACGTTATGCCTGAGAATGCGCAGGGTTTCGATTAGATTTATTGGGCGTGGAGTGCTGATTTTAAGTTTTGATAATTCTTGCAGGGGTAAAAGATGATCTTGAGAGATTATGCCTTTGCTGACTAAAATAGCGTCGCCAAGCATTCTAAAAGCTTCGTAAATGTTTCTCACTATCGTCGGGCCCGCGCTTTCCTTGACGTCTAATGAAAGGGTATAGTTCATTTCGCCTTTGGCGGCTTCAAGAATACTCATTGCGTTTTTTCTATCTGGTCTTTTGTATCTTTCAATCAAGGCCTAACCTCCAACATCCCTTCAATTACGATGCCATTAGCTATATTTGTGAACAAGTTTAGGTCTATTTTGTTTTTTGAGAAAATGTAAAGATTAACCGGAACATTTTTCCGATATCCAAACTCTGAGAACTCTCCTAGTTTTATGATTCTTAATTCTTCGTTATCAATGACTTCTACAGCGAGGTCTATGTCGCTTTTTTCTGTGTCGTCGCCTTTTCGGTAACTTCCAAAAAGCACTATCGCGCGAGGATGTCCGATTAGTTTGTAAATCATGTTTATCAGATCTGACTCATAGATCAGACTTAAGTTGTAGGGTATTTTCCTTGTGATATTGTATAGGTGCCTTTGATGACATGTTAGTCTCCAGCTTTTGCCGATGATTTCTCTTCCTAGAAATTCGTCGTTGACAAGCTGTTCGACAATCTCGTTGGCGGTTTTCTTGGATATTTCTGCTTCCTTTGCCAGTTCAGTCAGACTGATTGGGGTTAATGGATAAGAGAAGAACCAGCGCATTACTTTTTGATATGCTTCATTAAGCTCTAGGAGTTCTACCTTGCCTAGTTTTTTGTTTTCTGGTGATCTCATAGGCATGGTGACATGCGAAACTATATAAATCTTTTGGAAACCATATGGCTTTATTTAGAACCGTTTATTCTTGGTGAGGATTTTTATAAGTTTTGCCCCTAAAAGATATTAACCAAAAGCTATAAAAACTTTGTATTTTACTAATGGGTTAATGGAAGAGCTTTTAGAAAATGCGAGAGAGTCTTTTGAGTCTGCCGAAGATGACTTGTTGAAAAAGAGATATAATTCGGCCGTTGCGTCTTTTTTCAGGGCAATCACGAATATGTGCGATTATCTGATTTATAGAGACATGAAGATAATTTCAAAAAATCATAACGAAAGGTTTAATCTTTTGAAAAAGTATTTTTCAGATATCTATGGGAAGGTTTTCGAATTGTTTGGAAAATACAGAGATTCATATAATCTCAGACTCTCTGAGAAAGACGCAAGGGGGGTGAAGGAGTATGCAATCGAGCTCGAAGAATTTATCAGAAATAAAAAGAAGATTTAAAGAGGTCTTGAAAGATAAAACGGTTTGGGACGTAATTATTTTTGGTTCGGCTATCAAGGGCAAGGCCTTGCCTGGAGATATTGATGCGGCGATTATTTCAGATAAACAGGACCTTAAGGTTGAAGGCGCTCATGTTTCAATTGTTTCTCCGAGAGATTTTTTTGGGAAGGTGCCGACGATTATCACGACGTTGATTAGGGAGGGGTTTAGTTTAAGACAGGACAAATCGTTGTCGGAATGCTGGAGGTTTAATTCAGGAGTTTTGTTTAGTTATCAATTGTCTGGATTGGACAACTCTAAGAAAGTAAAAGTCGTTAATGCCTTGAGGGGGAAAGGCGAAAGGGGAACTGTTGCTGAAAAAGGCGGAGAGTGGATTTCGCAGGGAGTGTTTGTTGTGCCAGTAAATGCAGAGCATATTTTTGACGGTTTTTTCAGGAATTTTGGAATAAAATACAAAAAGAGGTTTGTTTTAATGCATTAAGGTAATATGAAGAAAAGTGAATATAAGAAAAATCTATTAATTAAAAGATCCGGGCTGAGGAAACTGCTTAAGAAAGAAGGAATTATTTCTATCAGCGAAGATGCCTTGACTGCCTTGGAGAACTTTGGAGATGAAGTTTTTATGAGGCTTGTTGGGGCCTTGAAGGAGAAGTTAGTTATTGGGGCGAGAAAGGTGGTTAAGAAAGAAGATGTTGAGGGTGTGGTTGGGGAGTTGTAACAAAATTGAAAAGAAGATTTTTGGAATTCTAGCTGGGTTTTTAGAGGAGCATATTGGGTATTGCTGTAATCCCCTTGGAAACCATGTGGTTCTATTGGTTACTGGTGGTTTATTATGCCTATTGTGATTTATGCGATCGCGCTTGTTTTAGTTAGTTTTCAAGTGGGCGAGGTATAATTATGATTGCCTGGTTGCCGTGTTTGGCAATGCGCTTTGTTATTGTGAATTGTTTAGGGGAGGTCATTTTCTTATTCTCATTAATACTTAAACAACATATAGTTTTTTAAAAAAATAAAAGAGAAGAGGACAGACAGGAAAATAAAGACTCTGGGAGTTGTTCATCCAATCCTTAAAAAATCTTTTGAAATGAAAGTCAAGGAAAAGTATTATCAGATTAGGTTCAGCGAAACAGCTCCGCCGACACCAATAACTATTGGGGAGAATTCTATCTTGTTAACTCTTTGGGGTAAAGAACCATTATGTATTGAGATAAGATCAAGTAGGATGGTTGAGAAATATAGTAATTATTTTTATGACGCTTGGAAACTAGCCAAAGCATGAATATTCATCTTTCAACTCCTTGAACTTTCCTTCTTTTATCGCCCCCCTTATCTTCCTCATCAAATCCTGCAAGAAATAGAGATTGTGGTAAGACAAAAGTTTCTTGCCTGTGGGTTCATTTGTTTTGAACAAATGGTGCAAGTAAGCACAGGTGTAGGTTTTGCAGACCTTGCAGTTGCAGTTTTTTTCCAGAGGTTCTGGGGAATTTTTGTTTTGTGATTTTTCTATTTCTAAATATCCTTCGGATGTGAAAATTTTTCCATGTCTTGCGTTTCTCGTAGGCCAGACAGAGTCAAAGATGTCAATGCCTTGTTCAACTGCTTCAATGATTTCTTTTGGTGAGCCGACGCCCATGAGATATTTTGGTTTTTCTTCTGGCATGTTTTCTATCGAAATTTTTATCATTTCTTTCATTTTGTCTAATGGTTCTCCGACTGCCAGACCGCCAAGTGCGATGCCGTCGAATGGGAGATTGGAAATAAATTGGGCAGATTGTTTTCTTAAGTCTGGGAAGGTCCCGCCTTGGGCGATTCCGAACAAGAGTTGAGATTTACCTTTATGGTATTTGATGCATTGTTTAGCGAATAGATGGGTTCGGGCAGTTGCTTCTTTGACTTGTTCATATGTTGAACTGTAGAGGGGCATTTGGTCGAGGCACATGGCGACGTCACTTCCGAGAGTTTGTTCAATTTCCATGACTTTTTTTGGAGTTAGCTCGTGCAAAGAACCATCAAACGGGCTTTTGAATTTTAATCCTTTGTCTGAGAATTTATCCTTGAAATCATTTAGAGAAAGAACTTGGAAACCGCCCGAGTCTGTGAAAATGCAGTTTTTCCAGTTCATAAAATTATGAAGGCCTTTGTGTTTTTTTATTACGTCCAAGCCGGGTTTGAGATAGAGGAGGAAAGCATTTGAAATTATTGACTGTGTGGAAATTTCTTCAAGTTCTTCAGCGTCGAGATATTTGACTGCGGCCTTTGTCGCGACCGGCATAAAGAAGGGCGTTTCGTATTGGCCTGTGCGTGTTGTGAAGATTCCTGTTCGTGCTTTGTTTGATTTGGAGGTTATTTTAAAGGGTTTCATAGTAAACTATTTATTGCCGGCTTTTTATTTCTATTTATGAAAAAGGCAACGTTAAATAAGTTATTGACTGTTTCGATATTTGCGGCTGCAATGGGATATTTGGAGGCGGTTGTTGTGGTTTACTTGAGAGAGATGTTTTATCCGAACGGTTTTGATTTTCCGCTTAGGGGATTTATACAGCCGGATATTCTTGCGATTGAGTGGGTGAGGGAATTCGCGACAATTGTGATGCTTGTGAGTGTTGCTCTCTTGGCGGGAAAGAAGTTCTATGAACGAGGGGCGTATTTTGTTTATGCGTTCGCTGTTTGGGATATTTTTTATTATATTTTCCTAAAGATTATTCTTGGATGGCCTGCTTCGCTTTTGACATGGGATATTCTGTTTTTGATTCCGTGGCCGTGGATTGGACCTGTGCTGGCACCTGTGTTGTGCAGTTTGTTAATGGTTGTAACTGCCGTGATGGTTTTGAATTTGACTGATAAGGGAAAGAAAGTTAGGGCGGCAGTTTTGGAGTGGGTGCTGGTGATTTTAGGGATTGTTTTGGTTTTGATTAGTTGGATGCGGGATTATGGGAAGATTATTTTTCAAGGAGGTTTTGCTGGAGACTTTTTCACGCTTGCTGAAAACCCTGCGTTTATCGAACGAGTTGGGTCTTTTATTCCTTCTTCGTATAATTGGTGGTTGTTTGGTGTTGGTTTTGTAATTGCTTGTGGTGGAATTGTGAAGTTTTATGCGAGGAATTTGAAGAAAAAATGAATGCGCAAGCCTGTGCTTGCACTTCACTTTTGCAAATTGTAGGAAAATACTGCGAAATCGAAGATGCTCGTCTACTCATGGTCACACGTACAGATTATTCCTTAATTTCTCATCGTGCAACACACTCGCCCTCGGAAATTCTCATCCGGCACAGGCTTCGTTCGAATCCTGGAATGCGCAAGCCGGGATTCGAACCCGGGTCACCTCGTTGGCAACGAGATATACTAACCACTGTACTACTAGCGCTTGGAAGTGGTAGAAAATAGAGTTATTTAAAGATTTTTACAGAACGACAACCTTAAAAACTATCTACTTATTTTGTATTTATGCCCTGTAAGCTAATCGGAACTTCGGTTCCTCAAAGCTGACAGTGCTGACAATGGCCCTGTAAGCTAATCGGAACTTCGGTTCCTCAAAGCTGACAGTGCTGACAATGGCCCTGTAAGCTAATCGGAACTTCGGT
>JAHIWJ010000052.1 GCA_018816205.1 Nanobdellota archaeon | reverse complement strand
GGTTCGTGGCTTCTTATCACCGCCCTTAAGTCATCAATATTTTTGGTGCTCTCATCATTAATCGAAACAATCGCTCCTCTCAGTTGACTCCTAAACGCTGGCGTGTCCTGATACACCACAATCTTCTCAAGATTCTTCTCAAGTGTCAAATTCCAAAATTCCCCCTCAAGAAAATAAGTGCTATTTCCAGAAGTTAGCTCTAAATATCCGGGGATTCCAGAATCGCCAATCAACTGCGTTCCCGCGACAGGTATCTCCGCAACACCATAACTGCTGAACTTAACTCCCGCCGGAACAAACAGGCTCGTAAAGAACAAAGCCATCACGGCCGAGAACAACAAAGCCATAATCACGTTTGCAAATGTTCCTGCGGCAAGAATAACCATCTGATTAAATCTCGGCGCTTTATTCATCTGCTTCTCATCAGGCTCAACAAAAGCCCCTAAGACCGGCCCAAGAAATGCAAAACCCGTCGAGGTAACCTTCAGATTATAAAATCTCGCATAAATCCCGTGAGCCGCCTCATGGAAAACTGCAATAACTCCCAAAGCAATAATAAAATAAGTAAAATACAACGGCGGGAACAAAGATTCCAATCCAAAAATCTGGGGGAAATAAGGAATCACCGGAAAAACCGGAGGCGCGCGAATCAGCTGTGCAATCGAGGTCGTAAGATAAAGATAAGTCGAGCGAGAAAGCAGCCATAAAATTCCAACCATCAATGCATATCCAGAAAACATTATCACATATTGCAGCGGCTTCAAGATTACGCGGCACTTCTTAGCAATTTTATCAATAACATTAATTCCCCACTTCGTTTTATACAAATATAAAATTCCTTGTCTCTCAAGATTTTTCTTTCGAGTCGAGAGAAAAATAATAACAAATACAATAAACACTGCCAAGAATATCAGGTCATAAGTCATAAATGAAACCATGTTATGTTACTTCTTTTTTATCGGCCGGAAAGCGTGATTTCCGCATCGAGGACACGAAACTTTCGCTGCGACGATCCGTACAGACTGTGATCGGATTTTCTTATTACAATTTTTACAAACAAAAACGTCATGAAACATCCTCTGTTGTGCAATCGGAATTTTTGTTCCCATTTACAAAACCCTCATCAGCATCTTCTTGCCTTCAATGTCCCAAGATTCTGCTTGTTTATCTGGCTCAACCTGATCCTTCACATCCGGATGAATTGGAATATCAATCGTTTCATAGCTTTCAAGGTCCATAACCGAAGCAGAATCTCCATTTGCGCTTAAAATTTGAACTCTCCTTTTCTCAACCATTGGCACATCAAATCTTTCATGCCCAGGCACAGTTATAACCTTCTTTCGGTCAACAAAAACACCCGCCGCAAGAATCCGACACTTCGCATGCCCATGTTTTCCAGTTTTTGAAATATCGTTTGTCTTAACAACATAAGCATCGCCATCCACTAAAATCATTGCTCCCGACTTAGCCTCAGTAGCGTTGATGATTTTCAAAACCATACTCTCTTTCCACAAGATAGATTTATAAAAGTTTCTGAACCGGTCATCTTATGTCGGTAAGTGGATTTGCCTACGAAATAGAAGTAGATGGGAGAAAACTCGGGAGCTTTTTGCAGAAAGATCTTTAGTTATAGGAGAACAAAGAGCCAAAAGGGTAGGTTGGCGTAGGGCTCTGGACAGAAGTGCTTGGAATTTAAAAAGATATGACCCGCAACTACAAGCAAAATTTTTTAGCGAAGGATCAAGAGATATCGTCCTGTTTTTTGGTCATGGGTCTTCAGATACCTATCTCCTATTGAAAGAAGCTAAACCTTACCTAGAAAGTTTTTTCAGAGAAAATAATGTCCCTTTCAAAACATTTCGGGATTTGAACTAGCCTCACAACTTTTAAAAACTATCTTTATCAATCTCAATCATGTCAGACACAAAGACAGTAAAGGAAAAAGATTTTGTAGAAATAAAATATTCCGGCTATGCGAACAGCAACTTGTTTGATTCAAACATAGAGGAAGACCTGAAAAAACTCAACCCAGAATCTAAGCCAGAAAAAGTAATAATTTGCATAGGCCAAAAAATGCTTGTCTCCGGATTAGACAGCCAGCTTGAAGGCAAGGAAATTGGCAAGGAATATGAAATCGAAGTTAAAGCAGAAGACGGATTCGGTCAAAGAAAAAGGGAAATGATGAAAGTCATCCCTCTAAGGGCTTTCTCAGAGCAAAAAGTTTCCCCCGCCCCCGGAATGATGTTTACCCTGGATAACGCCCTGGTCAAAGTCGTGGCAGTTTCAGGTGCTCGCGTTACTGTAGACTTCAACAACCCCTTGGCAGGAAAGGACTTAAAATATAAAATAACTCTGACGCGAAAAGTCGAAGACGTCAAAGAAAAAGCAAAAACAATCATTTCCTACTTCCTAAGGTTCCTCCCGGAGATGGAAATCAAAGAAAAAGTAATTCTAAAGGGTCCAAAAATTCTCGAACAAATGATAGACCCCCTCAAAGACAAGTTCAAAGAATTAGTCGGAAAAGAACTTGCTTTTGAAGAAAAAAAGCCAGAAAAAGAAAAACCCGTTAAACAAGAAGATTTAAATAAGGAGGTCAAAACAGAATAGCATGGCAACAGAGTCAAATTCCTCAGGAAGAATTGGACCAGGTCCGGTAATAGCACCTGCTATGCTAACACCCTTGCCTAGAGCATTGAACCCTCAAAAAGAAAAAAGAAGAGAGTATGAAATTACCGAGGGCTCTACAACCAGAACTGATTACGGTTTAGCTGGAAGAACCTCCTACCTCCAGAACCTGGGGATAATGCCAAGAATCATCCCACCCTCTTACGAAGGAGCAGATTCTCAAGGTTACGGGTCCCAAAGACTAGCCCTCCCCTCTTCAGGGCTCGACAGGAGCTCCTGTTACGGTTGCCGTAAAGCTGCCTAAAATTGTAATAATCTTTAAAACCTTCCTGTTTATCTCTTTTTATGGAACCAGAACTAGCTGTTCTCGATGTAAACGGCCTCATAAGTTTAATCAATTCTAACCTTGCTAATCCTAATGAAGATTTAGCGCGAAGTTCATTTGAGCAAAGAATACCACTAAGAAATCTCTTTCCACTTTCTAAGAGGATAATTCATCAGGCAGGTAAATCGTATCTAATCCAAAACAAAGCTGCAGATAGAGGTCTCTTTTCAGGCATGGCCGGCATAGACAGAGAAAGAGGCGTAGGGTATGTTTTTTTTGAACAAGGAGTTATCGATGAAGCTGCAGAAGAAGATCCAATTTACGAAGGTCTAAGACTTAGAATAAAACACCCAATACAATTAACTCGAAGCAGACTAATCCCAAATTGCAGCGTTACGGTTTTTGCAACATCACAAGAGTTGGATGAAGGACCCGATTATCGAGTAAGATACCATGTTCCATTACTTCTAGGCTGGAGAAGAACAGATCTTTCGCATGTTTTGCCCCCGGAATGGTTCTTCAAGGCAGAGGTTAGGGAGTATGTTAAGAATCACGGACTCCAAGGATAACTAATGCCATAACAATCCTTATGCGAGCGAAGCGAGTATCTGGATAGCAACCATAACAATCCTTATGCGAGCGAAGCGAGTATCTGGATAGCAACCATAACAATCCTTATGCAAAATCAACTGCAAGATTTTGTATCTGGATTGCGACATAATAATCCTTTAGCCTTTTTTATTAAAAAAGGGTCAAAGATTTACCTCATAAATCTTTAAAAACATCTTTCTCGTAGCTTTTTCATGGCAGATATCTATTTAGAAAAAGAGGCGGTAAAGCCCAAATCCGTTGATGAAGAGCTAGAGTCATTACTGCATAAACAATCCACAAGGGTAAAGGTAGTTGGCTGTGGAGGCGGCGGCGGAAACTCTGTAAGCAGAATGAAGGAAATAGGCATCAAAGGCTGCGAAATAATCGCAATTAACACAGACGCTCAAGACCTTCTCTACACAAATGTCGATACAAAAATCCTCATAGGAAGAGAACTCACATCCGGATTAGGCGCCGGCTCAAACCCAAAAATTGGCGAACAAGCTGCTAAAGAGTCAGAACAGGAAATCAGAAAGAAACTTGCAAATTCAGACCTAGTCTTTATAACTTGTGGCTTAGGCGGCGGCACAGGAACAGGCTCTTCACCAGTTGTAGCAGAATTAGCAAAAAAAGCAGGCGCCCTCACAATCGGCGTTGTAACCTTGCCCTTCACAGTTGAAGGTCAAAAGAGAATAGAAAACGCACAAAACGGCCTTGAAAAACTAGCGTCAATCACAGATACATTAATTGTCATACCAAACGACAAGCTCCTTGAAATCGCTCCAGAACTTCCAATACACACAGCTTTCAAAGTCGCAGACGAAATCCTAACAAACTCGGTAAAAGGCATAACCGAATTAATCACAAAATCCGGATTAGTCAACTTAGACTTCGCAGACGTAAAAGCAGTAATGAACAATGGCGGGGTTTCACTAATCGGCATCGGTGAGAGCGACTCTCAAAACCGCGCAGTCGAAGCTGTTGAGCGAGCGATTAGTAATCCCTTGCTGAGCGTCGACATAACAAACGCAACCGGCGCCCTGGTAAACATAGTCGGAGGCAACGATATGTCTCTCGACGAGTACCGAAAAGTAATGGAAGTCATAGGAAACAAAATCTCTCCAGACGCAAAAATCATCTCCGGAGCCCAAATCTCTCCTGACCTGGACAAGAGCATAAAAGTCCTGATTATCGTAACTGGAGTCAAAAGCTCACAGATTGTAGGCGCAGGCGATTTCGAAACTTCCGGCCAGAAAGCCCTCGAGGAAGAATTAGGAATTGATTTTGTTGATAACTAGCTATAATCTAACAAATTCTGTTTTAATTTGTTTAAGCGAGGCAAGAGAAATCGTTTTTGCAAAGCCATATTTATTCACAGATTCTTTGACAAAGGCGTAATATTCATCAATATCTTTGACTCTTAGTTTGATAAGAATTTCATAATCTCCTGTCACGATGTCTACACTTTCAACTCTAGGATCTTGGGCTAGTTTTTCAGCAACTTCCTCAGGATGCCCATACTTTTCAGCGGTTAATCGCGTGAGGATATACGTGCAATAACCCTCGCCTATTTTTTTATAATCAAAAACTGCCTTATAAGATCGTATTGCTCCTTCTTTCTCTAACTTTTTGATATTATAATGAATTGTAGTGGAGGGCTCTTTCAATTTTTTAGCAACCTGCGATATTTGTGGCGTGCAGTATCCTTCCTTAAACATTGAAATAAGCTTTAGTGCGATATCTTTCATGTTTTGTATAAAATTCAACAATTTATAAACATTTCGCATAAAAACTGAATAATATAAACATTTCGCATAAAAACTGAATAATATTCAACTAATTATATTAACCTCATGAAATTCCTGAAGATATGGCAGTTAATATACAACAAATGATGCTAGAAGCAAAGGCTGACAAAATCTTAGCAGCCGCAGGTTTAGATAGAAACGGCCGTCCACATGGAGAAGTCGTTTTGCAACAAGCAGCATTCGACTATTCAGTTGCAAGATACGAGCCAACACAGGAAGAAGTTGATAAAACTCTCGAAAACAGCTTAAGAAGGTACAAGTAAAAATGACAACCCAAAAAAATTTATCAAGAAGAATAGGGATAGTCGGCGGCTTGGGAACAGAAACCAGCTGTACTCTGTGCCTCAGGATAAATAGCCGAATAAGGGACGCATCAAACTGTCAACCGAATTTGGTAATGGAAAATGTCCCAATGCCGCTCATCCTAGAAAAAGAGATAATCCAGGGCAACCCTTCAGAACAGATATTCTCTCTGTTGAGTAATGCTGTAAAAAATTTAGATAGCACAGATGTAATAGCAATTCCCTGCAACTCCGTTCATATTTTCTTGAGTAGGTTGAGAGAAATTTCAAATAAAATCCTAAGCATCATGGAGGAAACAGCAAGGGAATGTAAAAATCAGGGTTTAAAAAAAGTAGGTCTTTTAGCAACACGAACAACAATAAAAAGCCAATTACATGAAAGTGAACTAAAACATCTCGGTATAGAAACAATAACACCCACAGAAAAAGAGCAAGATGCTATAAACGAAGTGATTCTCAATATTCTCGAGGGTAACCGTGTGGACGAATCTAAACTAAATGAGACAATCTTAAATTTAAAAGATCAGGGTGCAGAAGCAGTTATTCTCGGGTGTACAGATCTTCAATTAGCTGTTAAAGATTCGCCCTTGCCAGTAATCGACACTCTGAAGGTTTTAGAAGATGCAGTGGTCAGGTTTCTAACAAAGTAAAACATTTCGATGTTGAATAGCAAACTTTAAAACTTCATTAATTCTAAAATCATCATGGCAATAACAGAAAGAATAAAATCCTTCATCGTGCAGTCAAAGAGAGTCTGGCACGTTTTAAGGAAACCAACAGGGGAAGAGTTCAAAACCGTGTCTAAGGTCTCAGCAATCGGAATATTAATCCTCGGGGCATTAGGCTTCTTAATTGCTGACGGCATAAGGCTAATTAACGGATTCTTTGTCTAACAGCAAGATTTAAAACACAGATTTCTTTGAAGTTTTTACATAGTTAAGATATGTCGAGTTAAGGGGATGTGGGGTAGCCTGGTTAGCCTATGAGGTTTGGGACCTTATGACCCCGGTTCAAATCCGGGCATCCCCATTTAAGAATTGAATGAAGTGAAATTCTGCAGGGCGGAGCCCTTTGTGCGGGAGCAAGTTGCCGACGAAGTCGGACAATAATAGTTCTTTGATGCATACAACTTTCTTTCTAAGAAAGTCGTATTTCAGGTCCGGGCATCCCCAGCTTTAGTGTTGAAGGGAAAAATTAAATAGAAAAGAAATCTCATAAAAAAATGGTGAAATGGTGCAGCGAATGTAGGCAGATAATAACCGAAGATGAATTTGACTATTCTATGAAAAATTTCAAGAAAGCTCTCTGCAGAAAGCATCAGAAAACTTCTCGCGAAGAGAATGGGCAGAAAAAAGAGCCAACCAAAGAATCTAAAAAATTGGGGAGACTTTTAAAGGAAATGGGATGGAAAGTAGAGTTTGAAAAATGGGATGGGTACAAACACATAGATATTGCAATTGTTGAAGCAAAGGTTAATCTCGAGGTTGATGGCTTACAACACAATCAAGACTATGCGCAAGCGCTGGCCGATTTGCAAAGAACATATCATTCTTTTAAGAAAGGATACATCACGTTAAGGATTCCCAACTGCCTTGTTAAAGACGAAAATTCTATTTACAAAACAGCCCATTTTGTCAACAACTTCTTAAACAAAAGCGTAGAAACTTTAAACAAGGAAGAGATAGAAGCAGAAAAAAGCGGCGATATTATCAGTTGGATTTTGAAAAAGATAAGTAACTAATTTTAAAAACTGCTTTCTTCTTTTTTTCCAATGTTAGAAAAACATCACGGCTCTTTGACAGAAGGCTGCAAACGCTGCGCAAAAGGAGAAAAGTTAGTGCTCTTCGTCACCGGCCTCTGCCCAAGAAACTGTCTATACTGCCCCCTATCTGAAGAAAAGAAAAACCGCGACGTAATTTTCGCTAACGAACAACAAATCTCTTCCCCCCAAGAATTAATTGAAGAAGTAAAGCTCTCAGGCGCAACAGGAGCAGGCATCACTGGCGGTGATCCGGTAGCGAGACTAGCAAGAACCTGCCAATTTATCGAAGCGCTAAAAAATGAATTCGGCAAAAACTTCCACACTCATCTTTATACTTCCTTAAATCTTTTAACTGAAGAAAAGATCAAAAAGCTAGAAGATGCAGGCCTCGATGAATTAAGGGTCCACCCAGACCTAGAATCTCAGGCATTATGGCCAAAACTCAACTTATTAAAAAACACAAAAATGGAAACAGTTATCGAAATTCCTGCAATTCCAAAAAAAGAAAATCAAATCCTTGAACTGATAAAATATGCAAAAAACAAGGTCAAGGCATTTAATCTAAACGAGTTAGAACTAGCCCAAACAAAAATCGAAGAATTCAAAAAGAAAGGTTGGAAAACTGACAATGATACTCTAACAATAAAAGGCAGCGAAAAAACAGCTTTAAATATCATAAAAAAAACTCGTTCATGGAAAGTTAGAATCCACTACTGTTCAGCTCGTTTTAAAGACGAAATCCAATTCACCGAGCGCATCAAAAATTACGCAAAAATCGCAGCACTTAAAACAGACATTATCACTCCCTCTGGGACGTTACTCCGCGGCGCCATTTACTCAACAGATTTAGAGAATCTAAAACAAAGGTTTCCAAAAGAATCCTTTATTAAAGACAAAGACAAAATTCTAACCTCGGCAAAATTCGTCAAATCCAACTTCAAGGAACTTCCAAAATGTGCAATCATTGAAGAATACCCCACAAGAGATAAAACAGAAATTTATCTTGAATACTTAAATTAGGGGCTGTGGTCCAGTCTAGTCAGGATTCCGTCATGGGGTGGCGGCGGCCTGGGTGCGAATCCCAGCAGTCCCACTAAAACCTCGCTCCTAATCCAACAACCCCATAAAACCCTCCAAAATCAACATTTGATTTCTTAGTCACAGTATCATCAAGATTGTATCCTCCACTAATAAAAAAGAAGCCGTTCTCGCCAATTGGTTTTTGAAATGTTGCCTCAGCATTCAATCCCCAACCCCAAACTTTATCTGGAGTCGTCACCCCAAATCTCCCGTGACAAAACTTCATATCATATCGTGAGTGAAATAATTCTCCACCAAAACCAACACCCAACCAGTCAGTTAATGAATAACTTACTCCCATTCCAACAGCCCCAAAAAATCCCCCTGCATTCCCCCTCAAAAACTCCGGCTCAGCACCCACCTCTCCACAGGTAAAATCGCCTTGCACATATCCCCAAGATTTCTTCCAAGTTCTTTATCCCCTCGAACCCTAACAAACGGAATCGCTCCTTTATAACGATAAAACCTATAGTCGCCGGAAACCTGTCTATAGCCGAAACCAGTTCGAATAGAAGAACAACCCAAGGTCAAAGATAAAATTCCAGCAGCAAGTCCAGAATTTACCCTATTCAAAAGCCCCACTTCTTCTTCACTCTCTCAACCTGGGCTTCAACATCTGCCTCAAACTCTTCAAAGGAATCATAGATTTTATGGAAATGTGTCTTCAACCAAGGATGTCCTCGCAACTTCTCATTCGTGCAAATTAAAAGCTTAGGATTTTTAGCCAAAACTCGGCCCATTACCATTTCCATAACAGTTCCAATGCTCCTGTCATAATTCTCATCAACAATGCAAACAATCCCTCGCGAAAAACAAATAGCAATATAATCGCCCTGCGTCATTCTCCATTCGTCTCCCGGCAAGGCCGCATATTTTTTCCCTGCATCCGTCGCCTTAACACGTTTCTCCTGTTCCCCGGGCAAATCATAAAACGGATTAATCATCGCAATTTCAGGATGCCTCTCCTCAAAACCAAGCTCCCACTTCCGAACGTAATGTCTGCTCGCCTCTGGATGCGACAGATAAAATGTAAAAAGCCCCTTAGGAAATTTAATCTCCGGGGCTTTAAGTCTTTGCGCCCAATTCAGCTTTTTCGCCATAATTTCAATCAATTTAATCAGCTTTTAAGAATTCCTATATTCCAGAACACAAATCGAAAATTAGATAAACATGAGTTATGTCCAATTGAAAATGGGAAATGAGCAATACTTTACTCTAACAGATATGCGAGACGCATACGGAGAACTAATACCTATTGATTATGAAGGAACTCCAGAACAGCAAAAGGAATTAAGAGAGTTAGCAACCGAATTACCTCTTGATTGCAGGGGCGTAGATATCGCCTCTGGAGAGTAAACCGGCATAAGGTTATCAATGGACCAAACAGGACTTGGAAAGAGAGTTTATATTTATCCAAGAATCTTAGAAGGTCGCGACTTCAAAGATTTTCGAATTAGGCTAATTAAATGTGGCCATAGAATTTTAGAACAAACAACCTCTTCAGATATTAGGCACGATGTTTATGGCTGCAAGGATACCCCTCATCCAGGATTAGGTTTCTATCATTTTGAGCCAGACGGATTATTTATGCTCAAATTTAGAGAATATGACATAGTCGTTAATTTTTGAATTAACAGAATAATTTAAAAACCATCTTCTCAAAGAATAATCATGGCAGCAAAAAAGAAAAAAATCGGCGCAGCCGGACGATACGGCGCAGGATACGGAAGAAACGTCCGATTTAGACTAAACACCATCGAATCTTCTCAGAGACAAACCCAGCCGTCCCCATTCCACCCAACCGGCAGAGCAAAAAGAATCTCCGCAGGAATCTGGAAATGCCTAAAAACCGGCAAAATCTTCGCAGGCCACGCCTACTACTTAAAAGAGAAAAAGTAATTCTGACAAATCCAAAAATTTAAGTACCCAATACTATCAGGTTTTTCATGTTACTGAAAGATTATCCCTTTGAAGAAGGGAGACGATTTATCGCAGATTTAGCAGACGCATTGAGGATTTCATATAAAATAGAAAGACCTCGCTCAGATTTGGCAACTTTTCGGAGAGTAAAACCGACCATAGAAAAAGACTACTTAATTTTTGCAGAGGGAGCTCAATTCCGGGATGGTAGAACCTTAGCGAGGGTTAGACTATTTGCTGATACCGGAAACAAGGGTCAGCTAATGATTGGCGTAACTCAATATGACAGAAATGTTCTTCCTCATGTTGCTAGGCTTTTCGCTGAGCAGGATTATCCTGGGATAAGTATGGCCTACGTGACTGGCCTAGATGTAAAAAATGTAGTCCAAGCTTTCAGGAGGCACGCAGCATAATGGCAAAAGATCCAATCCAAGAAGCGCAAAGACTCGCAAGAAACCTCGAGACGAATTGGAAAGGTCACTTCAATACAAGGTAAAACAAGCTCTTTCTGCAGTGTTGCATAATAATTAATCTTTAAGAATTATCATCAATGCCTTTTT
>JAHIWJ010000051.1 GCA_018816205.1 Nanobdellota archaeon | reverse complement strand
CCAAATATTTTTGGTGAGGATTTGCCCGTATAAAAAAATTGTTGTCTAGCACTCTTGGAGGAACATAACGACCATGTCTAATAACCTTTGCGTTTACCATTTACACTAAACTAAAAAAGCAATTATAAATATATGTGCATAAAAACCCTTAAAAACATCTCTTATCTTCTAAAGGCATGTTGCGCACACATACCTGCGGGGAACTTCGTTTGAAGGACAAGGGCGAGAAGGTGAAGTTGTGCGGTTGGGTTGACACAATCCGCGCTTTCGGCAAAATGACTTTCCTGGATTTGAGAGACAGATACGGCAAAACACAAGTTGTTATCCTCGGCAAAACAGAATTGAAGCAGGAGTATTGCGTGCAGGTTTCTGGCCAAGTCGCAGAAAGAAAAGACAAAAACAAATCCCTTGCAACCGGAGACATTGAGGTTTTTTCCAAAGACGTCAAAGTCCTAAACACCTGCCCGCCCATGCCTTTCAATCTGACCGACGAAAATGTTGACGAAGATATGCGCTTGCAATACAGGTTTTTGGATTTGCGCACAAAAAAATTGCAGGAGAATTTGGTTTTGAGGCATAAATTGTATAAGGCAATTTTTGACTACATGGATAAAAAAGGGTTTGTTTATTTGGACACGCCGATTTTGGCGAAGTCAACGCCAGAAGGCGCGAGGGATTACATAGTGCCTTCAAGGGTAAACGCGGGAAAGTTTTATGCACTGCCGCAATCGCCTCAGATTTTCAAGCAGTTGTGCATGGTTTCTGGGTTTGACAGATATTTTCAGTTAGCAAGGTGTTTTCGCGACGAAGATTTGCGTGCCGACAGACAGCCGGAGTTTACGCAGTTGGACGTTGAGATGAGTTTTATTGATATTGATGATATTATCGAAGCGATGGAGGACTTGATGAAGTTTGTTTGGAAGGAAGTTCTCAACGAGGAGATAAAGACGCCGTTTCCTCGGGTAACTTATGAAGAGGCGATGAAGAAATACAAGCGGGATAATCCTGATGTTCGGAAGAAAGGGGAAAAGTGGGGATTTACTTGGGTCGTGGATTTTCCGTCTTTTGAGTGGAATGAAGAAGACAAAAGATTTTATGCAGTTCATCATCCTTTTACTTCACCAGAAGATAATGCCGATTTTTCTTCTAATGAGAAAATTAAGAAGATAAAAGCAAAGGCATATGACTTGGTTTTGAATGGTTCGGAAATTGGCGGGGGTTCGATTAGAATTCACAACAAAGAAACGCAGGACAAAGTATTCAAAATTCTCGAAATCAGTAATAAAGAAGCCAAAGATAAATTCGGGTTTTTATTAAATGCCCTGAGCTACGGCGCGCCGCCGCACGGGGGAATTGCTTTTGGTTTGGACAGAATTGCGCAATTGATATCGGGCTCGGAAAATATTCGGGATGTTATTCCATTCCCAAAAAACAAAGATGCACGGGACTTGATGATGGACGCACCTTCTTCGGTGAGCGAGGCGCAGTTGAAGGAAGCTCATGTGAAATTGAATGTTAAAGAAGAGGGGGGGAGGGGGAAATGAAGGGGAAAACATATTTAATCTTCAGTTATGCGTTCATATTAATAATACCCCTTTCCGCCATTGTTTCATACTTTTATCCGGTCGGCAGCCCATTCAAATTGTTGCAGTATCCATGAATGATTCTTATGGCTATATCATATTTCTTCTTTTTTGGATTTAATCTTAAAAAAGAAAATGTGACTTATAGTAAAATCTTCTTCAATTGGTTATGGCACTCAGCAGTGTTCACAATAACATATCTTTTAGCCCATATAGTCTCAATAACTATTTTTCAAATGGTAAATTATAGATGGTACTCTGATATGGTTGGAGCAGAATTAATTTTTATTTTTCCGGCGATTGTATCCATGAATATACTAATTTTAATTACAAGAATTATCAAAAAATCTGTAAATGATCAAACATCTAAGAATAAGAAATGACTTTCAAATCCTTAATTCTTGAAAAATGTTTTTTATTCCCAGTGATTATCTGGTCGTAACCATGCCTTAGAATAATTGAGGCAATTAAACAATCATTCTGGTCAATTGGCTTGCCGATGTGAAATAGACCTGTTAGGATCTTTGAGGCAATTTTTCCGCATGGTTTGTCAAAAGGCAAAACTTTTATAGAATTAAAAAAAGCGTTCGCAATCGTTTCTTCTTTATTGCTAGAATTTTTCTTTAAGTAAATCCCATAATAAACTTCAAATACGTTTATTTCTGTTGTTACAATTTCTCCAGCATATGTTTTGACTAAATCTGTTGCTCCCTTTCTGCCCTTCAAATAATCTATAATCGCGTCGGAATCAATGCAAATCATCCTGCTCGCAACTCCTGGGTTGAGTGTTTTCTTAAATTAGCAATGGCTTTTTTCATTTCTTTCACTTCTTTGTCTTCTATTTCTCGCCATGCTCCAGCAAATTCCAGAATATTATCATTTTTTGTGAGAATTCTCCTGATTGCATCTGAAAAACTTTCATTTCTCATTTTGTTTCTCAATAACAGATTGTAAGCATCTTGCATAATTGAAATGGTTTTTGTTGCCATGTGTATGTGTGCACATACACATATTTAAACTTTTCGTTAAGAACTTTCACAGCCTAATTTTTTGTATATAAAATATAAAATCTAATCCAAAAATAGTCTATATGCATGGATAAATTATTACTAAAGAAACTAGAGCGGGGGTTGGATTGTAGTGATAATAAATTGAATTTATTCACTTAGCGGAGTTGCCCGAAGGGCATTGGCTCGTCGGTCAGTCAGTGGAAAGGTATTAATACTATTTTTCTTTTTAGCTTCTATGAATTTCATCCCAATTTCCGAAGCAATGCGCAAGGGCAAGGGCAAAGTCGCAGTCCGAGGCTGGGTTTACAGAGAAAGAGGTTCAAACAAATTAAAGTTCATCGTACTGAGAGATTCAACAAACATAATCCAATGTGTTCTTGAAAAAAACAAATTCGAAAAACAATGGCAGGACATTGACAAATTACAAATAGAATCTTCTATAGAAATTGAAGGAGAAATTAAAGAAGACAAAAGAGCTCCGACAGGATTTGAGATTCACGCGACAAATTTTAAGCTCGTCGGTGAAAGCAATGAATTTCCGATTAACAAAGACCTGAACGAAGAGCTTCTCGGAGACAGAAGGCACCTTTGGCTTAGGAGCAGGAAGATGAGCTCTATTCTGAAGATTCGTGATACTGTGTTGAAATCGCTAAGAGAACATTGGCGTTCTAGGGGATTTTACGAATTTAACACACCGAGCATCTTGGGAATGCAGGCCGAGGGAGGTTCAACGCTGTTTAAAGTGGATTATTTCGGAAAACCGCTTTATCTTTGTCAGACATGGCAGCTCCATGCTGAGACTGGAATTTATGCACTTGAAAAAATTTTTACTATTCAACCAAGTTTTCGAGCGGAGCAGTCAAAGACTTCAAGGCATCTGACAGAATATTGGCATGCAGAAATGGAGGTAGCTTGGGCGAAGTTTGAGGAGTTACAGGATGACGCAGAGTCTGCGATTAAGGATGTAATAAAAAATGTTTTGGCTGAGAATAAGTCAGAGTTGAAAATTTTAGAAAGAGATACAAAGATTTTAGAATCAAGTTTAAAGAAAAAGTTTCCAAGGATAACTTATAGTGATGCTTTGAAATTATTGAAGGAAAAGAAGAAAATGAATATATCCTGGGGGAAGGATTTGCGGACGATTGAAGAAGATAAACTAAGCGAGATATATGACACGCCGGTTATTGTTTCACTATATCCGAAGGTTGTTAAAGCATTTTATATGAAAGAAGCTGATAAACATCCAAAAGAGGGAAAAGTTGTTTTAGGGTTTGATGTCATTGCGCCGGAAAGTTATGGCGAGATTGTCGGCGGCTCGCAAAGAGAAGAATCTATCAAAAAGCTGACAGAAAATCTGAAAGAGCAGGGCGAAGATCCTTCAAAGTATGAATTTTATTTTGATTCACGAAGATATGGCGGAGTGCCTCACGGCGGTTATGGTCTTGGGGTTGAAAGGTTGCTTTCGTGGATTTGTAAGTTGGAGACTATTAAAGATGCTTCACCGTTTCCGAGGACGATGACGAGATGGTATCCCTGAAATGGCAGATCAGGCAATATCAAAAAAACATCTGCAGGATCTAGAAAAGATTTACAGTCCTAGGCAGATTGAATTTATTTTGTCAGAACTTAATGAAACAGAAATGCGGATTATCGATGATACCGTCGGGATGCTCCCAGAAGATTACTTATACATTGCAGTTGCAAATAAACTTGTGCGTGGCAAAAGAACCTCGGCAGAATATCTAAGCAAAAGATATCATGCAAGAAACCTAAGGTATTTTAACTGGCTTCAGACTAATTGGCTGGATGAAAAAAATGTTTTGATGGGCGAACGCCTTCATAGGAGCCCTGGGGGCGCAGAATTAATGAAAGATGCAATTGAACATGACGACGCCTTAAGATTTAGAGTTTTCTTTTGTCTTAGATATCGCACAGATAATGTCTTGGTAGAAAGAAAAATTGCCGCATAATTTTTTATACTATCTTTTACTGGTTGTGGGATGAAAATCTTGGCGATTGGGGATCCGCACGGTGATTTAAGTAAAATAAAGAAGATTCCAAAAAAGAATGCAGACTTAATTCTACTAACAGGGGATTTAGGCAAGGCAGATTTAGCCAGAAAAATATTTTTTGAAAATTTGAAAAGAAAACAACAAGGCTTGCCGCAAATGGAAGAGACAAAAAAACAAACAAAGGCCGTGCATATGGAAATTCATATTTCTACAATATCAATTCTAAGATACCTTTCTAAATTTGCCAAGGTTTATACAATCCAGGGCAATGTCGGCATTCCTACAAAAACACAGGTAAAAGAAGATTACAAAAAACACAAAATAAAAATGCCATTCACGAGGGAGATGGTAAATAAAATGCGCAATGTCAAATTAATAAAAAATCGCAGTAAAGTTTTTGGTAACTTAAAGATTGGATTTTTGGAAATGTTTACTGATGTTTCTTGGGTAAGGGGGTTTAAGCCTATGGGCTATCGAAAGAAAATGAAGAAAGCAAAGAAAGAGACTGAAAAGGCAAAACGCATTTTAAAGAGGTTTGGCAATGTTGATATTTTGGTTTCTCATCAGCCGCCTTATGGGTACTTAGATAAAGTCAGCGGGAAATATGGTGCTCCTAAAAATTGGTGGGGTAAACATGCTGGCTCTAAGATTTTGCTTAAAGCAATAAAAAAATATCAGCCGAAATATGTTTTCTGCGGGCATATCCACGAAGGCGAAGGCCATGCAAAAATTGGCAAAACCGATGTTTATAATCTTGGTGTCGCTGGTCATGTGATAATAAATCTATAGTTTTATAAATCCCCTGCTTCTCTGAAAGCGATGGCAAAAAAGCAGAATATCGGCTTGTCGCTGGATGACGCGTTTGCTGACGACGAAGATGTTGAATACGCAAAGCCAAAGCCAAAAAAAAAGTTAGTGCAAAAGTTAGGCAGACAGGAAAGTTTTGACAGCGGCATTGAAACTGCTGTAAAAGGAAGCAAGCCAATCGGAAAAATAAAGAAAGGAGACAAGATTAAAGTCGATGGCTTGATACTTGAAGTTGATGCCCACGTCGTTTTGATTGACCACGGCACCACAAAAGAAATGGCTATTGAATGTTTTGACCCAAAGGCAGACAAAGATTACCAAATCAGATATTTTGACGATCAAGTAGATACTTCGATTGAGGTTTATTCTTTGGAAGAAATTGTTTACAGTCGGATGAAAGTCAGGAAGATTGAGTGGTAGTTTTATCGTTGGGAAATTTATTTTTTTGCTGTTCTAGTTTAGCTTTTAGTTAATTAGTGTAATTTATTAACTAAACGAAAAGCTTAGATAGTGTTTTAAATTTAAACTGTTGTGAATCATGGTTTTTGAGAATAAAATGGTGAAAGGGGGTGGAGAGAAGTAAAAAATGAAAGGAAGCAATTTGGCAATTTTACTTGTAGTAGTATTAGCTACGGGACTTCTGTCTTTGTATGTGGTTTCTGCCTTACAGCCGAACGGAGCTAGTGTTACGCCCGGAACACCTCAGACAAGTCCAGGAAATACGACTGCTCCGGGTCAAAACAATGCGATGGCAGGAAACATCACCGAACTTACGGTTGTTGGCAAGGCAGTGACTCAGGCCTGGCAAGGTTACTTTGGTAACGTTTCTGGGACGATTGAGTTGGCTGATGCGACTGGCGATGTGATGTACAACTGGACTGGCTTGACTGATCCTACGGGAGAGGTTTACGCCTCGACTAATGCGACAATCGCTTGGGCGAACATCCAGTGTTTCAACTTCACTGCTAACGGGTCTATGGCGACGAGTGGAGAGTCTGCAGGAGCAACTAATGTTGCTGGTATGAACTTGACTCAGCTTGAGGACGCGTTCAACATTGCTGATGACGACGGTGACGGTGTTGATATAACTTTCACTGACGCAAACAGTCATGCAGAGTTTT
>JAHIWJ010000050.1 GCA_018816205.1 Nanobdellota archaeon | reverse complement strand
TTTGAATTTATTTTGTAATTCGCATATTTACGAATTATATTAAAAGAGAGAAGAGAGAAACCAAAACAAATAACATTCAGATTATAAATCTGCCGATTAACTAAAATTATTTAGAAATTATTTCCTATGGGGATAGGCACTTAGTAAATCCTCAGGGTTATGTTGGGGACAGTGGCAAATTTGAAATGGGCTTTGCTCGTGGGAAAGCTGTTCCAATTTATTCATCAGCCCCTGTGTCTGATATTGTTTTAAAAGAATATGTATGCGGCGTTTATTCACCGCAGGAGTTATCTGATTTTTTAAAACAGAAAATCTGACACCGTATACAATATTGCCTTTGTCCGTTGATTAAATAAATGCCACAACAAGGAAATCTTTATAACTCCATTCTTCTATAAATCCTCATGTACAAAAAGAGTATTTTACTAATCCTGGCAATAATCCTCCTTGCAGGCGCAAAAGCAGCCACAACAACAATAGTCCAATATAACACCACAAAATTAGGCGCAAGCATCTCCAACACCACTGACCTCTACGCCTACGAAATTAACTTCAACTATGATAACACAATCGGCGCAATCCAGCAATATTATTTCCTCGGATCTGCAAACGCGACCTACGGCTACAACACAAAAAATGGCATCTTAAGCATCTACGGCTCCCGCCTAAACCCTAACCGAGTCGGCGTCAACAGCTCCGGAATGCTGTTCAATGTCTCCTACTCCGGAAGCCTCGCATTAAGATACACTCTTGAAATCTACGGCAACGGCACAGAAATCTACACCTATTATAACAATTCCGGTGGCGGAGACGAAGAAGACGATGGCGGAGGAGGCGGTGGAAGCGGTGGTGGAGGCGGCGGTGTAAGACAAAAACAACTCGAAATCGTTCCCGACCCGCTAAAAATAACCCTCATCCATGGCAGAACAACAAGAGAAATCATCAAACTAAGAAACCTGCAAAATAACCAAGTCCAAATTCAAGAAGTCGATAGCGGAGACCTAAAGCAGTTCATCGCAGCATTCGTCCCAGACGTCCCGTTCTACATTCCCAACAGCGGCACAACCGACCTAACAGTCGACTTCTTCGCGCCCAGAGAAATCCCCGCCGACGTCTACACCGGAAAAATAACTTTCAAGTCACCCACATTTGAGGAATCCCTCAACACAATAATCGAAGTCAAAGAAGAAGAACCCCTCTTCGACCTAATAGTCACTCCAGAAAAATTAGATTACTATCCCGGAGAAGTCGTCATGGCCACTATGGAGCTCCAAAACTATGGCAACCTCCAAAATATTGATGTCTTAATGTACTACGCGATAAAAGACTTCGACGGCAACATCCTCGTTTCTCAGGAAGGCAGTTACGCAATCCAAAACTACAAACTTCAGTTAGTAGGAAAACTAAAAATTCCAAACGACGCCCCTGTCGGCCAATACCTCTTCTACGCTCGAGCAACCTACCCCCAAAAAGACATCTCAGCAACTGGAAGCGCAGCATTTAACGTTATCCAGCCCTACTTTTCAGCAGACATTTTCGGCGGCGCAAACCTTTTCCTCATAATACTTCTCCCCATCGCAGTTCTTGCAATAATCATCGTGACAATCATAATCATCGTAAATGTCACAAAAGAAAGGCCATCTGCACCTTCTCTCCACCCCACACAGTCCCCTCAAACCGACCAATAATAATAAAAACCCATTTTAACTATTCCATTTGAGGTGATTATGTTACAAGTTACTTGCCCAGTTAGAATAGACATTTCCGCCGGTTGGTCAGATGCAGCCCCATTTGTTAATGAGTTCGGCGGCGCAGTTCTGAACGCCGCAATCCGCCAGCGAGTCTCCGCGACACTCAAAGACGGAAAATTAATAAACTCCCTGGAAAAAGTCCCAGGACACTCCGGCCTCGGCACATCAGGAGCATTAAGAACTGCCTACATCGTCGCAGCAAACCCAATTTTAATAAACAACAAAATTGAACTCATCAAGAGAGTCCACACTTTCGAGAACGCTATCGTAGGCCAAAGAGCTGGCTACCAGGACCAGGCAGCAGCAGTTTTCGGCGGCGTCAATTACTGGGAGTTCAGAAAAAACGGCGGCATCCACCGAGAACCATTGACAAAACAGCAAGTAAAACATCTTGAAGAAAGACTTCTTTTGGTCTTCACCGGCGAAGGCCACATCTCTGCAAGCGTCCACGAAAAAGTTTTCGAAGGCCGCCGCTTCATCAGATTCATTCCGCAGATAGACAGAATGCGAATCATTGCCGGCCTGATGAAAAAAAACGTCCACAACGAAAAGAAAATGGCTGAACTAATAAATGAAACCTGGGAGCTCCAGAAAAAACTTCATCCTCTGATGGAGACACTTTCAATGAAAAAAATCCAGGAGTACTGCAGAAGAAATTTCCTAGCAGCCAGAGCGACAGGCGCAGGCGGAGGCGGCTGCATGCTCTTCTACACCCGCCCGGAATGGAAAAGAACCCTCTCCAGGGAAATCAACGAACTCAAAGGAAAAATCAAAAACATACAGGTCATTCCTCTAAAATTTGACTACAAAGGCATCGAAATCACCAGAAAATGATTATCCAAATCCGCATCAAAAAAAACTGTCCAAAAACATACCTGGAAAAAGTCACCCGAGACAAATACATGGCCTACCTTTCCAGATCAGTCGAAGAAACTGAAATCGACGATGTTCTAACAAAACTCGTCTCAAAAGAATTTTTCTCCCCTCTTCAAAAAATAATCCTCGAAGCCGCCGACCCGGAAAACAGAATCGTTGAAATTCTTTAACATGATCCTCAAAATCAAAGTAAACCTCCATTCACAAAAGCCTTCACTAGAAAAAATCATAGACAACGAATACATCGCTTACATAAAAGAACCTCCAGAAAAAGGCAAAGCCAATCTCGAACTCACAAAACTCCTGGCAAAACACTTCTCAATCTCACAAACTAAGATTAAAATTAAAACCCCTACTTCGAGAAATAAGATTGTTGAAATTCTACAATAAACTCTATAAACTCTCCATTCTAAATCAGAATCTAAAAAAGAATGTTTTTACTGCAATCCCAGAGCCACCTAGATATCGAGCTTTGGACTTCCTAAGTAAGTGGATGCAAAAACATTCCGATAAAAAAATGAAATACGAATACGCTCCCGATTTACAGCAAAGAATGATTGACATAGTTAATACTCTCGAAATGGCTCACATAAAAACCGACAGGGTCAGGTGTTTCAGAAGCAGGGGTTCCTCAACAAAAAGAACAATCGCCCGCTGCCACGCTCTCGGCAAACTCATGCAGCACGCCATGAACACAAAAGCATTCTACGCCATAGAATTTCTAGAACCTTTCGAAAAAATGTCAAAAAAAGACCAAAACAGAACAATCATCCACGAACTCATGCACATCCCAAAAACCTTCGGCGGCGGCTTCCGTCAGCACGACTTTGTCTGCGATAAAAACGTCAAACTTCTCCATGAAAAATTCGAAAGCCTCAAATCTTCAGGTTATAATTACCAATTCCAAAGAGAATTAAGCCTATAAATAACTGATACTTACCGAATTCTCAAAGCCCATAACCCCAAAATAAACTAACTCCTGAGTTTACTACATAAAAGTAATCCTACCTTAAAAAACAGGCTCTATCGAAAATCTTTGTTGCGCAGATTTCAAACCCATTTTTGTTTTATTTGCAGTAAAAATCCTCCCGCCACGCCGCTACCACACCCTAATAAGACAGTAAGTCTGCAATTCTGACTTTTTAACAGAACCTCAAAAACAACAAACAATTTAAAGAAACCTCTTCTAAAAAATACATGGAATTAGGTGTAAAAAAGAGACAAAAGGAAGACCTCGTTTTAGAAGCAAAAAACTTTTTCAATGCCCACAAAAAAGAAGTCGGCGAATCCCTCAGAAAAGAAGAAGGAATTATCAAGCTTGACTTCAACAAACTGCAGGAGTTTTCTACAATTCTTGCAGACAACCTCCTAGACCTTCCGGAAGAAACCCTTGCCCTCCTAGAGGTCGCTTTGGAAGAATCAGAATTCCTCGGAGACAAAAAAACACGCGTCAGGCTTACAGACCTTCCAAAAAGCTGTCTCACCCCAATCCGAGCAATCCGAGCAAAACACCTGGACAAACTCCTCTCAACGGAAGGAATAATCAGACAAGCATCAGAAGTCCGCCCCCAAGTCGTAAACGCAAGATTCGAATGTCCCAACTGCGGCGCAATCCTCTCCGTCCTCCAGATAGAAAGAAAATTCCAAAACCCCTCACGATGCTCATGCGGCTGGAAAGGAAACTTCAAACTCCTAAGCAAAGAAATGGTTGACGCACAGCGATTAGTAATCGAAGAATCTCCAGATACTCTGGAAGGAGGCGAACAACCGCGAAGAATCAATGTCTTCCTTAAAGAAGACCTCGTAGACATCCGCATGGAAAAACACACAACTCCCGGAAGCAGAGTAAGAGTCCACGGAATCCTAAAAGAAATTCCAGTCCCCCTTCAGACCGGCGCAATCTCCACAAGATTCGACCACGCCATCGAAGCAAACAACCTCGTTTCAACGGAAGAAACATTCGACGAGATAGAGATGACAGAAGAAGACGAACGCCAAATCCTCGAAATCGCCGCCGACCCAAAAGTCTTCGAACGGCTTTCAAAAAGCATCGCCTCAAGCATTTACGGTTTCGACCAAATTAAAGAAGCTGTTCTACTACAACTTTTCAGCGGCGTAAAAAAGAAAAAGTCAGACGGCGGCTTCACAAGAGGAGACATCCACGTCCTTCTCGTTGGTGATCCCGGCGTCGCAAAATCAGTCCTGCTAAAATACACCTCCACCATCGCCCCAAAAGGCAGATACGTCTCTGGCAAAGCCGCAACAGCAGCAGGCCTAACTGCGGCAGTCGTCAAAGACGAATTTTTACGTGGTTGGAGTTTAGAAGGCGGAGCCATGGTCCTATCAAACAAAGGCGTAGTCTGCATTGATGAAATTGAAAAAATGGAAGAACACGACCGTTCGACAATGCACGAAGCGATGGAGCAGCAATGCGTCACAATCTCAAAAGCAAACATTCAAGCAACATTAAGAGCAGAAACAACCGTCCTCGCAGCAGGAAACCCTAAAATGGGAAGATTCGACCCTTACACACCGATCCCCCAGCAAATTGACATCTCTCCGGCATTGCTCTCAAGGTTCGACGTCATCTTCGTAATTCGCGACCTGCCAAACAAAAAACAAGACGAAGCCATCGCAACCCAAGTTCTGGAAGAACACCAACAAGAAGTAATCCGCGACGTCGTCGAAAGCAAACTCCTAAGAAAATACATAGCGTATGCCCGCCAAAAATTCAAACCAAAATTGACAGACGAAGCCGTAGAAGAAATAAAAGAGTTCTACGTCAAACTTAGGAACCAGTCGACCCAAATCAAAGACTCTGACATAAAACCTATCCCCATCACCGCCAGACAATTAGAAGGCATCGTCCGCCTGAGTGAGGCTCACGCCAAGATGCGCCTCTCTGAAACTGTAGAAAGAAACGACGCAAAGATAGCCATCCAACTCCTTAAAACTTCGCTCACCCAAGTCGGCTATGACGAAGAAACAAAATCATTCGACATTGACCGCATGACCACCGGCATCACCTCCTCAAAACGCGGCAAAATAATTATGGTCAAAGAAATCCTCACACAGTTAGAATCCCGGCTCGGAAAACTAATCCCCTTGGAAGAATTAGAAAAAGCCATAGAAAACAAAGTATCTCAAACCGAACTCGAAGAAGCCCTGGATCAGTTATCAAAGTCCGGCGACATCTTCAAACCCAAAAAAGGTTACATACAGAGGTTATAAAAACACTATTTTTGATAAACTTCGCATGAGGCCTGCTTATGAAGAACCCATCTATCAGATAAACAAACAGCAAGATAGAACTATAAAAACAAAACCTGGCTGGAGAGATTACATAACGCGGCAAAGAATCGGCGCAGTTATCTGCCTTGCAGGGCTTACTCTTGCAACATTCTCAGGAAGAACTTTCGCAAACAGCTTCATAGAAGTTCTTGAAGATTTTGGCGAGACCATATCATCCGCCCGCGAAAGCGCATTTAATATAAACGAAGATACCATTGAACAAAAAGCACAGAAAGTTACCACTGCCCTGGAAACCAGCGCGGAAAACGCGATTTACGGGGTCGTGGTCGCAGGCGTAGGATATGCGATCGCCCGCCTAAGGCCAAAAGAACAATGGTCCCCAAAAATTCCTCGATACGAGAAGGTTACCAGGAAACAACATAAAACCTTATAAAACATCTTTCACTTCCAAAAATATGAACACGCAACTCCCAACAACGCAAGAGGTATTAAAGAGAAAAGTGGCCTATAAAGTCCGCATCGGACAAATCAACGAAGCAAAACAAAACCTAGAAAACGAGCGACTCCGAAACATTGAAGTCAACGGAAAAGAAGTTGTCCGAGTTAATCTAATTGCAAATGTGGTTGACAAATTCCTCCAGGAAGGCGAAAAAAAATTCGCATCATTAACTCTTGACGATGCATCTGGCCAAATCAAAATAAAACTCTTTGGCGATGATGTTGCAAAAATCGAACCATTCAATCAAGGGGATACATTGCTAGTCATCGGATTAATCCGCGTCTGGAACAACGAGCTTTACATAACTCCCGAAATTCTAAAGAAAAAAGACCCTTCATTCCTCCTAGTAAGAAAACTAGAGGTTGAAGCTGAAGCCCCAAAAACCCTCGATAGAGGACAAATCGCCGAACTCAAAGACAAAATCCTGACAATGGTCAAGGCAACAGAGCCCGAAGGAGGCATCGACATCGACAAAATAATTATGGAGCTTAAAGAGCCTCCGGCAACAATCAACAATGAAATCAAAAAGCTCCTCGAGGACGGTCTGTGCTATGAACCTCGCCCCGGCAAGTTAAGATACCTTGGCTAAAATAGGTCTCATTAACCTTATAATCTAGGAACTTTACTCTGTTTCTCTTTGTAACAACAAACTCAAAATATCCTCCCATGAACCTTGCTTCAAGAGTCTTAAAACCCCTTACTTGAAAATCCTGATCATCACAATCATCATCTAACCTTAGGTATTGCAATGTTTCCCACAAAAACCGATTAAAATTTTTATTTCTCGAAGAATACTTCATGTTCCTTCGGTGATCAAAACCATGCTGCCCAAAATGGCCTTCCCCAATCGGAGTAGTTTGGCCATGAGTAAACTACCGAGGGCTAAAGCCCTCAGCGTTTTAAGTTGCAAAATCAACAATTCTTTTTTGCATACCCTCAACAAGTTTAGGGGCTGAAGCCCTTTCCCAATGCTTGTCTTGACAGTCTTCGATGTAGTGCTTCATCGT
>JAHIWJ010000049.1 GCA_018816205.1 Nanobdellota archaeon | reverse complement strand
TTTGGTGCTAGAATGCTATAATCACCAATAAAAATTTAAACTACACCAGCTAAAATCTTCAACAAATCAAGAACTGCTTGTTGTTGGTTTTGCTGTGCTTGAACGTTAGCGTTATATTCGTTAACGGCACTGGTCAATTTTGTCTGACCCTCCGAAACCCAAGCAATCTGGTCATCAAGGTTTTGCTGTAACTCTAGCCTATTTGAAAACAAATATCCTTCGGTTTGTAAGAAAGATCTTGCTTCCAGCAAATGAGTCTTATATAGTTCTAATCTCGGAGATAAGGCTCCAACACAGTTGCTGAATTCGCTATGAGTTTGAGGGTTTTTGCATTCATTTTCTCCGATAGATTTTATTTTCTCAGTATCATTGTTTAGAACGTTCTTGTATTGTAGCCATTCCTTGCTCGCTTTTTCGTATTCTGTGTTCTGTTCAGTTTGAGTGGTCTGGTAATCTGATGCTGTTTGCGTGCCTATAAACCACAGAGCGATTACGATAAGGGCTATAATTCCCAATATTTCCCAGATTCCTAGAGAACGTTTATTTTTACAATGTTCCTCATGTGCTTCACAAGCCTCTCTTGTGTTGAACTCTCTTCCGCATGTTTCACATTCCCAAACGTATTTCGTTGCCATTGTAAAGAACTTGTTGGCTACTGTTTAAAAATTTTACTATTTTAAAATGATGAAATTCAGAACCAGCCTTCCTTTTTTTCAGGCTCTGTATCTGTTATGACTTCATATTTTATTTGGGGTTTGGTTTTGAGGATGGGTGCGGATTCTGCTAGTTCAATGTCCGCACGCTTCATTGCTTTCTCGACTTCAAATTTTGAATAGCCTTGGTTTGTTAGGGCCCAGCGCAAGGATTCCTTAGTGTAGCCTTTTTTCAGGTTCTTTTTGAAGTAGTCGACTAGGTCGTCTATGAGGTTTCTTTTTTTGAACATTTTTTTACTTATCACTTGAAGTTTTAAAAGCTTCTTATTTGATACAGCAAACATTTTAAACTCAAGCATATAGCGTTGGGGATGAGAGTTAAAGAGGTAACCAAGAGGGAGATTGAAAAGAAATTTGTTGAGATGAACGATTACCTTAGAATTGAGTATCTTAAGAGCTGTCTTCAGAACCAGCTCGACTTTGATACGAAGAAATTTGTGCTTGTTAAACTGGCGGGTTTGTATGAGGCGAAGGGAATGTTGCTTGAGGCTGGGAAAGCGATGCGCACTGCTGCCGAGATAAATACCTTTGCTAACACGAAAGTTATGGACTACATTAAGGCTGCAGAGCTTTACATACGTGGCGGTGACTACGACCGAGCTGATGCAGTAAAACAGAAAGCCATTGACGTCGGCGGTGAAACTAGAAAAGATGAAATCGAGAAAACCTTTAGGGAATACTATAAGATCCAGGCGCGTGTCTGTGTCGAGGTGAATAAGAGAAAACAAGCCGCGGGGGTCTATGAAAAGATGTTGACTATGGACCTGGATTTGTCAGAGAAGAAAGAAGTGCAGGAAAATCTTATCGCGATTTATGAAGCTTTCGGAGAATTTACGAAGGTCAGAAGTTTAAGACGGAAGATACCGCATGAATAAAATAAAAAACCTCCGAAGAGGTAAAAAATCAATCTTTCATAGATTCAAGGTCTTCGAACATTTCATCGACCTCTGCTTCTTCAGCATCTGGATCTGTTGAAGTGTCCTCTTCGTATCCCTCTTTTTCCATGGTTTTTACCCTTTCATTTTTTCTGATTGTTAAAGTATTTAAAGATTTTGTAGGGTGCTTTTTTTGATTTTGCGAATCGCAAGTTTTAAAAAAGCCCTGGCGCTAAGTTTTAAATGGCACAATACAAATGTTTTCATTGCGAGAAGACAATTAGCAGTAAGGCGCTTGAAAAAAGGTTCGTTTGCCCTCATTGCGGCTCGAGAATATTTTACAAGCCTCGAAATAAAGTTGTTAAGTTGAAGGCAGTCTAATGGCTCAAGATGATGCCAGCGGAAAAATTGAAGAACTTCAGGCTCTTGAAAGCCAGCTTCAAACTTTTTTGGCACAGAAGCAGGCGATTCAAATTGAGTTGAACGAAATTGATAATGCCCTGGAAGAGTTGAAGAATGCTGATGGTGAAGTCTACAAAGTGACCTCTGGATTTTTGATTAAGGCCGACGATAAAAGTGTTAAAGATGAGCTGGGTGAGAAAAAACGATTGTTTGGTATGAGGGTTGAAGCGATGGAAAAGCAGGAAAAACTGATTGAAAAAGATGTTGCGAAGTTGAGAGATGAAATTAATAAAATTGTGATAAAGGGCGGATAAATACCGAGAAAGACAATAATATTTATATACTCTCTTGCTTAAAAAGAAGTTATGGCATTTAGTTTTAAAGGAATATTTGGAG
>JAHIWJ010000048.1 GCA_018816205.1 Nanobdellota archaeon | reverse complement strand
TATTTTTGTTTTTTCTGTACCCTTGTTTTACCACAGATAACCTCTTACAAAACGGACATTTTGTTTTCATAGAACACACCTCCTTATCAGGGGGTTAAACTATCAGATTATATAAATCTGACGTTTAGTATACTATATCCCCCTTCGCTTTGCTTCTATAACTTTTCTTGTTTTGCAGGAGAAGAAAAATAGAACAAACATCCAAACTGCGAATAAGACGAATATAAATTTGAACGGCAGGAAGATTAACAATACAGCTCCAGAAATTTTAGATACGAGGTGGCCGAAGTCTATCGAAGTGCCATAAGGACTGTAAAAACGGTACCTTTCCTTGCCCTTAAGGATGTCGAAAAAGTAAGCCTCGGTTGTTGGTTCGAGCATGGCCATTCCAACGCTGGCAATTACAAGAAGGCCCAGGATAACGTAAAGATTAGTGAAAAAAAAGCATGCGGCAGCAACGATTGCAACAAATAAATAGCCTATTTTGAAAACTCTCCTGAAGCCAATCTTTCCAGCAGATTTTGAAAACTTATACTCGAGCAAGATTAACGGGACTGCGACGGCAAACAGGAAGTATCCAACTGCAAGATCCGAGAACCCATTACGGATCATATGCAGTGGCATGAACAAATAAATTAGAATCCACCAGCTCGTGACTCCGCTGCCAACGAGATAAGCTACAATGCGGTCCTTGTTTTTGAAAAAGTCTATGAAGTTTTTGTAGAGATCTTTGTCAGTTCTTTTTTTGCCGCCATCGCCCTTTATTCCTGAAAATTTAAAGAAGAAAAAACCTATCAGAAGCACTGCAGCGGCAGCTACGAAAACCCAGCGGAGACCGTATTGCGCGGAGATGAATCCTGCGATTAATGGGCCGATAACGAAGGCCATGTTGGAGAACGTGAAAACCAATCCTTCGTTTTTGGAGAGACCTTGTTTTGAGGAAGCGTCTTTTACGAGAATTCCCCAGCTGGTTATCCGCAGGGCTAAGAATGCCGTCATTAAAGTTGCGACTATAATCATCACAATGAAACTTTGATTCATGGCAAATATCAGATAAAAAACCATAAATAACAGCAAAGATGACGCATAGAGTTTTGCTTTGTCAGCTTTTTCAATTACCGGGATAAAAATGAAATGTGTGACGATTGCGATTATAGTTAGGAATGCTGAGAAAAGTCCGACTAAAACTTCACTGTTGAAAAAAGAGTCCATGTAAATCGCCCAGACGGTGTTCATCAGGGCTGCTGAAAGAGCGGTTATCATACCGATGATTGAGAGTTGAGTGATTCCTGAAGGTTGAGGTGTGCCGTAATTTTTTCTTGCGAGTATGGCCATTGTCTTTTTAGGAAATTAGAGATTAAAAATGTGATGTTAAAGGTGGATTATTAGTTATTAGCCACCGTCCCCTGAAAATTATTATACCAACCACGTCCACCGAACCGTTAGAGGTTTTGTTATTCAAAAAACAATTTTACAGAGGGGTGTGGTTCAAAATCTTTCATTTCTTCTTTAGATAGCCATTTGAAATCGGAGTGATCCGAGCTTAGAGTTAGTTCTCCAGAAAGTATTTTGGGAGCAAAATAGTGAAACAGTAAGTCGTGTTTTTCATCGTGGTATTCCTCTGTTTTAATTTCAATTCCCGGTTCTATGCCGTATCCAGTCTCTTCTTTTGTTTCTCTTATGACTGCTTGTTCTGGAGTTTCGCCCGGCTCATGTTTTCCTCCAGCAAAGTCCCATAGATTAGGATAACTTTTGGAATGGGAGGCTCTTCTTAAGAGAAGAAACTTTCCATTTTTTTGGATTACTGATTTTGATATTTCGATCACGATGTTAATAGGGTGTTAAAATATAAAAATCTATCTTGCTTAAGAATTTTAATTTTCAACGTTATTCTTATAAAGAGGAGTTGTTTATTTTATTGATGAAAAAACTTTCTTTTGAAAAAAAGGTGCGAAGCTTGTTAATTGCTGCGGTTGTTATGGCGGCGGGCCTTATAATTTTTAAGTTTGTGCCGATGAGCATCTTTGGAAGAAATATTTTGTTTGATGCGTCGATGCATCTTACTGTGGCGATGTTTGTTTTGTATGTCTTTTGGTATTTTATAGACCAGAATAAAAGCTGGAGGGTGCCGTATTTTATTTTTGGTTTGGCAGTTATTACGATAATTTCTGTTCAAAGGGTATTGGTGAATGCACATAATGACATCGGGCTGCTGGCGGGTTTTGTTTTGTCGGTTTTTGCGATAATTGTTTCTAGATGGAGGTATTTTCATAACAAGTTTGAGTTTTAGTAAGATTTATAATCGAAGGCGTTTTAAATTTTGAATGGAAAGAAAAGGTGCCAGCGTGCCGATAGTTACGGTTTTGCTTGTGGCAATTTTGTTGATTGTGATTTATGGGGTTGTGAGAATGTATAGTGATAAAGGCACGGAAGTTGTTTTAGAAACTGATAAAGGAGACATTGTTATTAAGTTGTATTCGGATATGCCGATAACTGCGGGAAATTTTCAGAAGCTTGTTGAAGAGGGCTTTTACGACGGTGTTTTGTTTCATCGGGTGGTTGAGGGTTTTGTTATCCAAGGAGGAGACCCGCTTACGAAAGATTCTGAGAAAAAGAGTTTGTGGGGAACTGGCGGGCCTGGATACACTATCAAAGATGAATTTCCTGAAACGTACAGCCACTCCAATAAATTGGGAACAATTTCTATGGCAAACGCTGGACCTAATACTGGGGGAAGTCAATTTTTTATAAATCTGCAGGATAATATCTTGTTGGATGACAAGCACCCTGTTTTTGGCGAGGTTATCGAAGGCATGGATGTTGTCGATGCAATTGCCCATGTGGAGACAGACAGCAGAGATTTGCCTGTTGAAGAGATTAAAATAATTCGGGCATATATTCGGTAAATTTAAATATGTTAAAAATATGTATATTTATGCAAAAGAGGGGTCTTAGCAATATTGTTATTACGGTTCTCGTAGTTTTGGTTTCATTGATTGCGGTGGCTATTGTGTGGTCGTTTTTGCGTCCGGTTTTTACAAGGAGCGGGGTTGAGTTCCAGACGAGCACTCTTTGTTCTGAGATTGACTTGTCGCCACAAAAATGTTTGAGGTTCGCTGGAGCTGGTGGGGTGAGGGATGAGGGCGGGGTTTATGACAAGGTGGTTGTTAGAGTTAAAGTTGATAGGGGGGTGGTTGCAGGGTTTTTAGCAACAGTCGAGTACAATGACCAGACATTTCTTACAAAGGAATTAGAAGAAACTATTGAAACTTATGAAACTAGAGCGATTGATACTTTTACTTCTTATGAGCCTGGTGGATTGTTCCCCGTGAAGGCGAGGGCTACCGCTCTCGTAAAGTTAGATTCTGGAGAGATTGTGCCCTGCACTGAGTCAGATATTACAGTTATGTGCGGCGTTGGGACAGGGTCTGGTGGGGATTCCCCTTGCGTGAGCAATAGTGACTGTCCTGCTAATCATGTTTGCACAGATGGGGTTTGCACCTTTTATAGTAATGATGACGGCTATTGCACCAGTGATGCGGACTGCGATAGCGGGTATGTCTGCCGCAGCGGGTACTGTGCGGTGAGGAGTAGCCCTGGCGGGGGTGGCGGTGGTGGAGGCGATGGTGGTGACACGGGTTGTGAAGATGGTGATGGAGATGGGTATAGTGCCGCTTCATGCGGAGGATCTGATTGTAACGACGGCAATAGTGCTGTCCATCCAGGCGCTAGTGAAAATTGTGGTAATGAAGTAGATGATAATTGCAATGGATTAACCGATCTAGATGATGAGGAATGTGATCTAAGCTGTCCTGATGACGATGTGGACGGGTATCAGGATGAAGCTTGTGGTGGGACTGATTGTGATGATGGAGATGATGGTATTCATCCGGAGGCTAGTGAAAATTGCGGGAACGGTGTGGATGATGATTGCAATGGTCTTATTGACGGTGCTGACCCACAGTGCGCCGGGCCAATCTGTGTTGATGGGGATAGTGATGGATATGATACTTGCGACCCTGCAGAGGGCGGAGACACTCTTCCGGCAGATTGTGATGACGGAGATGAGTTTGTTAATCCTGGCGTGATTGAAACCTATTCTGGTGGAGGACCAGTGATTTGTTCTGATCATACAGATAATGATTGTGATGGCGTTGTTGATGAGACCCCTGATTGCCCTAGCAGTTGTGATTCTTTGCCTTTTATGTCATGGACTTGCAGTGATTCTTGTGGGGCAGGGTATCAACATTATTATCTTGGAGATTCTGGAGATCCGTGCTATGATCTGCAATGCTGTGTAGCTTTGGGCTGCGACGAAATTGGTGGGGTATGTGATACCTACGGCATTGGTTGTATGGGCTCTGACCATTTGCAACACGGGGATATGGATTGCGATCCCTCCGGCTCTACATTCTGTTGCGGGCTTGAAGAATGTCCTGGCGAGTGCGGATCAGGGGGTTGTGGGCCTGGGCAGGTAGTCTACAATCCGTCTAATTTCTGGTGCATTACCCAGGGGTCGGAGTTTTGCTGCGTTGAAACCTGATAAGACACAAATTTTTTTAAACAGTTCTGAATAGTTGTATTGATTAAGAGGTTGAGTTTTAGTCAAAAAGATAAATTAGCGGGGGGTTAATGCAGGTTTACTGGTTATTCTAAGCGGGAAAAATGACACGCATTAGGTAAGTTTAAGTATATTAAAAAGTTCTTTTTTAAGTTATGAAAGGCAGGGGTCTTAGCAATATTGTTATTACGGTTCTCGTAGTTTTGGTTTCATTGATTGCAATTGGTATTATCTGGGCGTTTATGGCTCCGATTTTTCAAAGGGGGGGAGAAACTTTCCAGGCGCAGGCTACATGTGCAGAAGTCAGTGTCGAGCCGCAGAGGTGCCTAGTTAAGCCGGGTGAGGGCATTATTGATCCTGAAGGAAGTGGCAACAACCTAAACCTTGTTGAAGTTATTGTGAGCGTAATGCAAGGAACTGCAGAAGGTTTTATTACAACTGTTGAGTATAGTGATGCGACGTTTGTTACGAAGGCACTTCAGGATGTTAGTGTCAACACTTACGAGACCCGCTTGCTCTTATTTGATGATTCTCCCAC
>JAHIWJ010000047.1 GCA_018816205.1 Nanobdellota archaeon | reverse complement strand
CAAAGTAACCTTGCCAGGCCTGAGTCACTGCCTTGCCAACAACCGTAAGTTCGGTGATGTTTCCTGCCATCGCATTGTTTTGACCCGGAGCAGTCGTATTTCCTGGACTCGTCTCAGGAGTGCCAGGTGTAACGCCCGCGCCGTTAGGCTGTAAGGCAGAAACCACATACAAAGACAGAAGTCCCGTAGCTAATACTACTACAAGTAAAATTGCCAAATTGCTTCCTTTCATGTTCTATTTTTCATTACCTCCTGTCAACTACTACCCGTCACCGCTCGCCATTTTTGAGGCTGCTCGCTATAGACGGGTAGCATGAAATTTTGTGTTCAGCAGAATTCAAACAAACTTTTCTGTCCCACCGGAACCCCAAAATATTTCTGTTTGGCGACGTATCTTTCTATAGCAAGCTTATCTCTGCCGACGCTGTAAACGTATTTCGTCCCTGACCACAAACCGCTTCCCCAGAAATATTTTTTCTTTATCTCTGGAAATTGCGCAAGCAGTTTCTTTCCCGAAGTTCCTTTCATTATTTTCACCAGCGTGGTTATATCCCATCTCGCCAGATCAACAATCGCATGAAAGTGATTCGAGTCGAAGCCGATCCTGTCACATTCTATCCCGTACGTCGAGAAAATCTCATCCATCTGTTTCTGACACGCTTCGCGAAATTCCCTGATATCGAACACCTCGTGAGTGAACTTCACTTTGAAGGATATGTGAACCCATATCCGCATCTGCGCATGGTTGTAACTAACCAAATCGTTTTTCATTTTCACCGCCGTTAGATTTAATTATTCGAGAAAGCTTCAGCTACATTGAACGTGCAATGAGCTACAGCAAGCTCATTGTTTCATATTCATTTGAGAAGAAATAGTTTACTTTTTTAGACTACCCGTCACAGACGGGCAGAATTCTTACGCTTTCAATTGCTTACCTTCCAATAAATTTGGATTATAAATCACGTATAAATTCTCAACCTTCTTCAACTCGCTTTCAGAAACAAATCTAATTTTCAAACCGTCAATCTTCTCCACATCAGACCTAACCTTCTTTGAGTCGGAAATAACTAGAACCTCCGACTTAGAAAGGTCGACAAAAATCCCACCCACATCTTTCAAATTTTCCTCCAACCGCCAATACACCCTTTCAAGAGAAGAATGCAAACCCTCATCTTCCAAAGCCCAAATTCTCAAAACCACTTTTTTATGGGCATCTAAAGAAACGTGCTTCTTCACAGGCAGCCCTTTAAGCAACCCGCTCAACTGCAAAATCTCTCGGGCAATAGAATAAACCAAACGCGGCTTCCCCTTCTCCGCACTGCCTGTCCTCTCCTTAACAACCAGCCCCGCCGCCTCAAGCAGTTTAAGCTGCTGACTAACATATGAAACGCTTGTGTTTATCTGCTGAGAAATTTTAACTGGAGAAGACGGTTGCCGTGCAATAATCTCCAGAATAACCCACCGCTGGCTTCCAAGAAAACTATCATAATCCATATCCTATAAAAAAACTATTAGTATTTAAGCTTTTCGTTTACTAAACAAATCATATTTATTAACAAAACAAATTATTTAACTAAACACTAAATAAAGATACAAAAAAATTCATTCTGCAAACAAATAAAAACCCTCACTTCCAAAACCCATTATTACAGGATGTTAAAGAAATACGTTTGCTATTTCTTGACCTTTTGAAAATGGAAAAATTTGAAAAATTATTGGGAAAAGACAGTCCCTTGCTTAGGACAATAAAAGCAAGATCTTTCATAGAGCCCACAGAAATACAGGAGAAAGCGATACCGCTAGTCCTAGAAGGAAAAGACGTAATTGGCGGAGCAGCAACTGGCTCAGGAAAAACTCTGGTCTTCGCAGCAGGTCTAATAAAAAATGCCACAAGAGGGCACGGAATTCGTGGTCTCGTTCTAACCCCCACAAGAGAACTCGCAGAACAAATTTCAAAAGAAATTTCACAATTCGCAGAACCAAAACAACTTGAAGTCGCTGCAATTTACGGTGGCGTCGCATTCGGACCACAAGTCAGAAACCTCGAAACCGCAGATATTGTCATCGGCACACCCGGAAGAATCCTCGACCACATAAACAAGCGTTCAATCAACCTCTCTCACGTTAACACACTTGTCCTAGACGAAGCAGATAGAATGCTCGATATGGGTTTCCGCGACGACGTAGTCATGATTGTCTCAGAGTGTCCACAGGAGAGACAAACAATGCTCTTCTCAGCTACAATCTCTCCAGACATTTCGATTCTCTCAAAAAGACACATGAAAGACCCCATAGAAATTAACGCAGAGCCGCAAGTCGACCCCACAAAACTCGCACAAGTTTACTACGACGTTGACAACAGTCTAAAATATTCTCTCCTCAAACACCTGCTCGAAAACGAAAAATCAAACCTCGTCATGATTTTTTGCAACACCCGCAAAAACGTCGACTTTGTAGCTAAAAATCTTAGATTTAACGGCATAAACTCAGTTCCGTTGCATGGCGGTTTCTCCCAAGATAAAAGAAACAAAATGATGGCAGACTTCCATGCAAGCAACGTCCACATATTAGTTGCAACCGACGTCGCCGCCCGTGGTTTAGACATCAAAGGGGTCTCCCATGTCTACAACTACGACATGCCAAAATCAATCGATGAATATACCCATCGAATCGGCAGAACCGCCCGCGCCGGCAAAGAAGGAAAAGTCATAAACCTAATCTCAAACCGCGACTATGAAAACTTCCAGGAAGTCATGCAAGGTGACTTCAACATCAAAAAAGAAGAAACACCTGAAATTCCCAGAACAAGAATCCGCTGGATGCCCGAAAGAAGAAAAGAAAGGCAAAACAGAAGGCGCGGCGGAGGCTATGGTAGTAGAAGATCATTCGGTGGGAGAAGTGGTGGAAATCGTGGTGGCAGAAGCGGCAGCCGTAGCAGTGGTTACGGAGGCGGAAATCGTCCAGCTAGCAGTTACAAAACCGACAGAAGATCAGGCCATTCATCAGGTTTTTCAAGCGGACAATCGAGAGGCCAGGCAAGACGAGAACGAAGACGACAATACTAATTCCTGGCCACAAGTCTAGGCCCAACAAAAATAAAAAACAGAACCAGTAACCACAACCTTCCATTAAAAATGTTGTAATCTGCATACAAAACACTCGTCCCTTCATGCATAACATAATGTCCAAAAATAAACTCAAAAACTATCGTCATTAAAACCCATATTCCCCCAACCAACCACAAATCTTTCTTAGTATAAACAGCCCCGAACTTATTGAAAAAAAGAAACATCACCCCCCAAAACCAAAAAAACAAGAATAACACTAGAAATCTGATTCTTAGCCAACTCGCTCAATTCGTTCGGATAATAATCATTCCGCACTAACCCATTGATTATTGCCAGAATAACAAAAAGCACCCACACAACTAAAGCATAAAAATACACCCTCTTCATAAATAACAAAGAGAAAGAAACAAATTTAAAACTTTCTAATTATTCCACTCGAACGTCCATGTTTCGTCCTTTGCCAAAGCCCATTCCTCTGCCGCCATGGCCCATTTCAAAGCCAAACCCTGGACCGTCTGGCAGACCAAGTTCGGTTCTTAATTCTTGGGCCTTAGTGAAATCGCCAGACTTCATTACATCGTACATTTGTTTATACAATGAAAAATTGTCAGCATCCACATAATCCAAAATCTTGGGGGTCTGACCATTCATTGTCATTGCTGTCTTCCAGGCATTATAATCATTCGCGTTCAAGGCTGCTTCAATCGCAGTTTTTTGCACGGTCATATCGGCACGATTCTGTTGCATTTGCGCATACTTCGTTTGGATCTGTTGGAAATTTTCTTGAGTCAATGTAGACTCTATTGCAGATTTCCAAGCAACATAATCATTGTTTTGAATAGCCGACTGAACAGCGGCATGCTCTTCGTCGGTCATGCCCCCCATAAAACCACCCTGATAAGCCGCAACCATCGTCGCGCCTAACAAAGCAACAATCGCCAAAGCAGCAAATACCGGAATTACATTTTTTTTCATTTTGTTTTTGTCCTCCCTTGTATCAAAATATAAAATAAAATCTATTTAAGCAAGAAGAAGAAAAGATGTGCATTTAAAGTCCATTATTCATACCTCAACGCATCAACCGGCTTCAGCCTCGAAGCCCGATACGCCGGAACCGCCCCAGCAATCATCCCAATTCCCACCGCAAAAACCATCGCTGCAATCAAGAGTGAAGGCGTCACAGTAGTGCTGCTAAACATCCTACCCAACCCGCCACCAGCAGCAGTCGTAGTTGAAGAAGACCCAAGATAGCTAATCAAACCCGACCCAAAAATTCCTAAAATAATCCCTCCAAGCCCGCCAACAAAACCAATCATCCCGGAGTTTATCAAAAATATCATCAGGATATCTCTGTTCTTCGCCCCAATAGCCTTCATGATTCCAATTTCCTTAGTCTTCTCCAAAACAGAAGTAAACATTGTGTTCGCAATTCCTATAGCCCCGACAAGCAGAGAAATCGCAGCGATTGCTCCAAGAAACAACGCCATCGTATTCAAAGTACTCTGAATATTTTGCTGCAAGGTTTGCTGCGAAGTGACTGTAAAATCTCTGTCCTTATCGTTTAAAATTCCCCGTGACATCATCAACCTCTGAGTTATCAACGTCACAGTATCATCCGCTAAACTTACATCTGCAACCTTGACAGAAATAGAATCCAATCGGGTGTTGCCAATATCTTCAAGAGTCGTCCGCGCAATATCTATTGGCATATAAACACCGTTCCCCTCCGCCAAAATTCCTACAACCTTAAACGATTTCCCCTCGATAACAACCATGCTATTCAGCGGAATTCCATCGGGAAATGTGTTCTGCACAATCCGCCCTCCAAGCACAACCGCATAAGAATCGCCCTTAGTTAAAAACCGCCCAGAGTCCAACGTCTCTGTGGTCATCTCCTTCCAGACCAAAGTATCAACTCCCTGCACAGAAACGCTGGCCGTTTTACTCGAGTAAGTCAAATCTCCCCGCCCAGAAACCGTGCCCATAACTAACTTTACATTCGGCAAACTTCTAATTACAATAACATCCTTCGAAGTAAGGTTTTTCTGCTTGCTGCTTGCAGAAGAATCGCCGCCAAAACCTCCAGGACCTTCCCTAAACCCTCCCCCAAAACCCTGCGCCCTAGACGCTCCAGGCGACACGGTAATTATGTCCGCCCCGATATTTCCCAAACGCGACTCCAACTGCTGCTGCGCTCCCTGACTAATCGAAACGATTGACACAACTGCCGCTATCCCTATTACAATTCCAATTATAGTCAGCCAGCTCCTCAATTTGCTATGCAGCAATATATTTAGGGCAAGCTGAAATGCTTTTTGTATTCTCATTACTTCTTCTTCCTAT
>JAHIWJ010000046.1 GCA_018816205.1 Nanobdellota archaeon | reverse complement strand
GTTTTTATTTTCACTCATCTTTTTCAGGCTCCTTCTTTGGATACAAGTTTTTCATTACTCTACAAAGAGGACTATGTTCCTCCTCTACTCCAAGCAACCCCAAAACCCACTCAATAGTTAATGCCTCCCAATCTATTGCTACATCATAAATTCTTGATTCATCTTTGTTCAAATCGTCAAGTTTGGTTTGTAGTTCTGCAATCAAACCATCAACTTTCTTTTCCACGTGAGTCCAATCTTCTTCAAAGAGATGCAAATTTGTTTTCAGCGAAAGTTCAGAATCATAACGATTTCGGTTTTTTATTAGTTCTTTCAGTGGTTTCTTTTCACTCATCTCTTTCATCTCTCAAGGTTAACATCCTAAACTTGTATTTTCGATATTGCTTCCCGGATTCTTCTTTCTATCCTGACCTCAACAAGTTCAATCAAGAATATTATTGCGATTATAAACAATGCTAGTATTATTACGAGTGGCTGTGCTGATACTGCTGTAAAGAAAAACAAATCTTTAACAAGCCATGCTGCAATACCTATTATTGCAAAAACGATTGTTATTTTCATTGATGTTCTTAGTTCTTTTATTTTGGAATCAATTTCAAGATCGGACATTTCGGCTAATTTTTTTCCTTTCAAATTTGTGTTACCTCCAAACTTTTGATATATTCAAGGTTATACATTTAGACTTGAATCGCCTCCAATCTGGGTAAGCTGCTCAAGTACTCGGGATTATACATTTTTGCTTGAGTCTGAGGAGCCAACGTAGTGTAGTTGATTGCCTCTTTTACTGACTTCCAGCTAAACCAGTTCTGCAACTCTTCACTAGACATATTTGCTTCTAACCGTAATTGTGTAGCTCTTTCTGCTCTAAGTCTGTGAGGAGGAAAATCTAAACTTACAATTCTTCCGGTAGCCTTGACTATCCGGTAAGCTTTGTTATAGTTTCGGTGTAAGTAATTGAAGAGATGTTCCTGGTCGTTTTCTTGCGCTATTTTCTTCCAAGCTAAAAGATGTGGGACCAACGGTTCTAGTCTGCTGAAGTCGTTGTTTCTTAGTTTGATCTGTCTTTCCGTCATGTAGCCCATATATTCCTCATGGGGTCTTCCTGAAGCGTTTGCCTCTTCTAATGTGTCCCATCTTAGTTTGCTACGATCTACAGCTTTGTATTTTTGGATTTGCCTTCCTATTTTGGTGTAGCGTTTTTCTATCTCAAAAACAAAAGCAACCCGATCCTCAAAAACTGAAAAGTCTGTGGGTTTCATTCCCATCGTGCCATCTATTCTTTTTTGTCCTATGGCTTCACAAATTCTGCAACCTGTCTGAAATACTGTTGCGATCAGTCCTTCTGCTTCATCCATCTGTTCCGGGGTATTTAGCAACTTTTCGTTGTGTGGTCCTCTGAGATTTTCGTTGCAGGACTTCATCATTTTTTTGAGTGTTTCCCATCCGCAGAATTTTCTTGCTATCTGCATTTGACTAATGTTCCAGCGTTTCTTAGCGGTTTCAGAATTGTAAGGCATTTATTTTTCCTCTTTCTTTTTTCTGATTATTACTTCCCCATTTTCTACATGAAATTCCACGTAGTCACCTTTCTTTACGTTTAGGTATGGTCTAGCCTCTCTGATTAGTGCAAGATACCATTGTGGACTTATTTTTGCTTGTCCTAGCTTCGTCACTTCGTCACCCATTGATACTTACTTCCAATTCATAATATTTAATTAGTGATAAGTAATTAATAAGTGTTTAGTAAGTAACTGATTAGGAGGTGATTGCCTGTGTTTGATGGAGCGTTTGGGGCTTTGGAACGTGTCTTTGAAGCTGGAGTAAATATATTGGGATTAGAAGCCATAACCATAATGTGTGCTTTTGGTGCTGTGGTTGGAATTGTTTTAGGAATCACTGCCGTAAAGAAAGCTAGAGAAATAGGTAACTAATTTTCTTTTGACTTAGGTTTTTTTCTAAGTCAACCCCTTTTCTTTTTTTTAAATTAACATTTTCATCTAAATTTAGGCAAGGATAGGGACATAACCTTGAAAAAGCCAAAAGAGGCTTATTTTGGGGTTCTTTTGTGTTTATTTGATATTACTATTAATTAACTATATAGCTGAAAAATCCAGATAAACATAAAATTATGGAAACCAAAGGATATATTAGGTTTTATTGTAAAATGTTTTTGGTTAATATTGTTGTCGTACCGTTGTTTCTTTTGAATCTTCATTAGTTTCAGCTATAGGATACCTAGAGTGAACAATATAGAAACCTTAGTGTGTTGCTGTGTTGTTAGCACAGTCGGTTGTACTGGTTGTACTGGTATTACCTTCTGTCTTGGTTAGATTTGGAAAAGTTTAAATGTTTTTTGTGTTTAATATATTTTGGGTTATCTTGGTTGCGGATTCTTTTCTGGGATTTCCCTCTTGGTTGAGATCCGCAACTAAGGGACCTAACTTTTGGGGTTATCGTAATAGCCAAGACTTTATGTATGGCAGAGGCTAGTCTAGTTCTGTAAAACCAAGAGGGAAAAAAATTGGAAAACCTGAGCAAAAGCCAGAAAATTAGGGCAATAAGAAGCTTCTTTGGTTATACCCGCCAAGAAGCTATCTCTGAACTTAGAGACTTGGGAGAATTCTAGGAGGTGAATGAAGACGAGTTTTTTTGAGCAGGAAAACGTAATCTATTCCTACACTAGCGATCAAGCAGTCGAGGACGGAATCCTCTTCGACATCGACCAGATCCTACCGGGCAAAACACGCACAAACTTTTTCCTCAAGTACATTACAACAGGACTCCTCAGTAAAGGCTACTGGAACGACTGCTGCAAACATGGAGTCAAAAATGGAAACCAAGGCACAAACCCAAAATGCAAAACCTGTGAAATTTTCCACCAAAGTTATGGTAACCTAAGCTGCCTGAAACTATCCCTAAACATACCCAACATTACAGATCTTATTATACAATCATCACAGATCTTCAAGCGAAAGCCTATAGACGACTATTTCATCAGCGGGACTATCGAGCTACCCAGCGGACAAAAGCAAAAAATCTTCATAGCCCAAAACGAGACAGGCAGATTCACAGCAATGCTCCCGGAGGACTACTAACCTTGAGCACACGCGGATACCTCCTTTTCAGGCGCCGATGGAACGGTCCCCTCACAGCCTACTATCAGCACATGGATACATACCCAACCGGGCTAGGCGCAGACGTCATAGATGCCCTCATAATTGCAGCAGACGCAGACGGTAACATCACTACAGAAGGAATCGTAAAGGATCTTAACGAAAGAGGCTACAACCTACAGAAGGCAGAGCGATCCTTCAGCAAACCCGAACAGGTATTTTTAGAGTACCAAAGTGACATCGAGTGGATTTACGTCATAGACCTGCACGACACACCCAACAGCACTAGCCTCCAGATCTGGAAAACCAGCAACCCTATCACAGACACAGACTTCTGCTTCAAAGTCTGGAGCAGCTACGTCCGATATTTTCCAAGTAGCCACGAAACCCCTAACCTAATGTACACACTTGAACTAACCGCAAATATGGCCCTCAACGCATTAGCTGCCTACGAAGAGGCGACCCAAAAACGTGTACAAGCCTCTCCTACAGAAGGCACAAAAATATTAGTAGAGGGAATCTAAATGTCTACTCTCACACATGAAATAATGGCTTGCGGAAAGAAATTCTGGAAAACCTCTCATGACACCTGCAGAGGAGAACCTCTTCACGCAAAATTTCCAGAACAATGCCTGCAATGCAAGAGGTTCGTGCCATAAATGCCAATAAAGAAAGGAAAATTCTGGCCGCAAGTCCGAGAATTAATGAAGCTAAAGGCGCAGGAACTCTACCAGGAAGAATGCTGCAAGACAATGGACGAAGATTTCAGTGGCGTCACGGCAACCCAAGCAGAACTTAGAGAGGGTGGATATATGCACACGGCTAAGTTGCTTGTTTTGGATGAGATTTGGCGGAATAAAGGGCTTCAGACCGTTGAGGAAGGAGCTTTAATGCGGGAGGGAACAGATTAGAAGCATTAAACATATAAGATTATAATACTATAGAGGTGAGTATGTTGTTTAAGCGAACTTTGCTTGAGAAGATTATTGCAGGAGAAAAAACAGTTACCCGTAGACCTACAGAACGGAAGCCTGGCAGAAGACGCTATGAAGTAGGCGAAAAGGTAGGTGTCAGAAATGGCTACTATAAACCAAGAGACTTTATCATTATTACGCGGAGATTTCGGCAAAAGATTGGGGATATGACTGACGAGGATGCAAGAAAAGAGGGTCTCAATGACTTAGCTGAGTTTAAGGAGATCTGGAAAAAATGTTATGGAAAGTGGACGCCATCTAAGGTTGTTTACGTTTACGAATTTAAGTTTGTACCTGAGGATTCAGCCAATACAGATAAGCACGTTCTACAGGCAGAACTTTTGACATAACCTTTTCTATATTCCCACTCTGTAACTCTTCATCTAATGCTTTCCAACGACCCGTTGAAACTCCCTTCATTCCCTTTACTATTTTTTCTAAAATACTGATTAATTGAGTCATTTGAGCGGAAGATAGTTTGTTAAGG
>JAHIWJ010000045.1 GCA_018816205.1 Nanobdellota archaeon | reverse complement strand
TTGAAATCACCGAGAAGCCGAAGGTTACGGTGGTACAGCCGGCCAAGAAGTAATTAATTGACAAGGTAAAGGGTATGAAGTATGATAATAGTACCATGAAACAAAGGGCTGATAGCCATGACGAAATCAATAACTTTTAAGACCACTAAGGACTGCGGGGAAGTTGCGTTTGCAACACCGTCTCGTCAACGGATCAGTCGCCCTGTAGTCCTTTGTGTTTTTAAGGGGGATATATGAAAGAACAAGATGTATATTTTCTTATTAAATTAATAGCAGAAGCAAAATGTTTATTAAATTATTAAAAGATAATGAAAAATAAAACTAACCCGAGACTACAAGCTGCCTTAAAATACTTCAAAAAATATAACTATTGCGTTATACCTTGGAAAAACGTAATTAAGAAAGGCGAGAAAAAACCAAGTAAGGTTCCTATTATCAAATGGCTTGACTATCAAAAGAAAAAATGCACCGAAGAAGAAATTAATGAATGGTGGACAAAATGGCCTGAGGCCAATATAGGCATAGTTACAGGAGCTATCTCAGGAATAATGGTATTTGATACGGATGATAAAGAAGCTGATGAGTATTTTCAAAGCCTATTACCTGAATCGTTTTTATGCCCGATAGTGCAAACTCCATCCGGTGGGAAGCATTATTACTTTAAAGCAACTGAACAAGAAATAGGAAATCAAAAGGCTATTCATGGCAAAAGACTGGATTTCAGAGGAGATGGCGGTTTTGTCGGTTGCCCTCCATCAACTAACGGAAGCGGAAGCCAATACGTTTTTTTAAAAAATCTTAGCATTAAGGATTTAGCATTAACTAGTATACCTAATAATATAGTTACTATGTTAAAAGATAATATATATAATATTAACTTTATCTCTTTATATAAGGAAGATGTAGACCAAAGTCTACAAGAGTCTACACCAGTCTACAAATGTCTACAAGATGGTAGACGTGATGAAGACCTTTTTCATATTGCACATTCATTAATCAAGACTCGTACACCGATTGAAGAAGTTTCACAAGTGCTTGAAATACTTGCAAGAAATTGCAATCCACCCTTCCCTGAAAAAGAAATTTATATTAAAATTGATTCTGCTTTAAAGCGTGCTGAAAGACGTGATAGAAATTTGTCTCAAGAGATTGAAGATTGGTTATGTCTACAAGATGGTTACTTTTTGTCTACAGATGTATACCAGAGTCTACAAGTGTCTACAAGAGAAGATAAAAAGAATGTTTGGATTATCTTAAAACGCTTATGTGACAAGGGTTTAATCGAAAAACATGGAACTAAAAGCGGTCAATACAGAAAGATTAGTAACGAAATCGAACCCATTAACTGGTATGATGCTAATGAAAAAGACCATATTTCAGTTCAATATCCCCTTAACTTACATGATTATGTTTTAACCCTGCCTAAGAATATAGTAATAATTGCCGGTTCCAAAGATGCTGGGAAAACTTGTTTTCTTCTAAATATTGCCTGTCTTAACAGAGACGGTTCCCTTCCGGTTAAGTATTTTTCATCCGAGATGGGTGAGGTTGAGATGAAGAAAAGGCTTGTCAAGTTGTCTAACAGACTACAAATAGACCTGAAAGAGATTAAAAACAAGATTAGCTGGATTGACAGATCCGCCAATTATGCAGATGTTATTTATCCGGAAGCATTGAATATTATAGATTTTCTTGAAATAACAAAGGATTTTTACGAGGTTGGGGACATGGTAAAGAATATTTATCATAAGCTAACAACAGGAGTTGCAGTAATCGGTATCCAGAAACCATCAAGCCGGGATATGCCGATTGGAGGAGAGAAAGGTCTTGAGAAAGCCAGGGTTGCCATAGCTATAGATAACAGCAGGGCGAAAATCCTTGTTGGCAAGAACTGGGCAACGGATTCCAACCCAAGAGGCTTAGAGTGCAGTTTTAAGATAATTGATGGCTCTGAAATGCTGATGTCGGAACCTTGGGATAAAATGGAAACAACAGAACCCCAAAGGAGATTTTAGAAACCCAAGCCCGCTTGTTAACCCTTGAAAAGCGGGTGGAGGAGCTTGAGAGATTTTTAGATATTAAATCCTGTGAGGGATTGGTTGAAGAAACATTTAAGGCAAGTGAGCCGAAATGATTAATTTTACAGTTTATGGCAATCCGGTAGCTCAGGGTAGACCGAGGTTTTTCGTAAGAAAAACAAAAAGTGGCAAGTCTTTTACCGGGGCCTATGATCCAGAGAACTCGAAATCTTGGAAGGAAACTGTCAAGTGGCAGGCTATTGAGTATATGAAAAAAGGAAATATTTCTCTTTTGGAAGGTCCTCTCAATATGACTTTATTTTTTTATTTAAGCAGACCCAAAACCTTACCTAAAAAAGTATTACATCATATCAAGCGACCTGACATTGATAATCTCGGTAAGGCAATCAAAGATGCCCTAAGAGGCATTACTTATCGTGATGATAGTCAAATAGTAAGATTGGTAATGACTAAAGTTTATAATGAGCAACCTATGGTGATGATTTCCATAGGAAAGGTAATTAACGAATGATTCCCGTTGGAGACATCGAAAGAGTTTATGAAATCATAGACCGGGAACTCTCTTTTATTGAACTTAGACCTATGAACAAAGAAAGAAAAAAAATTGTCATGGGAAACTGGAATTTTGTCAGAGAGAAATTTAAAAGGGTTTGTCTTGATTGTGCAATAGCAG
>JAHIWJ010000044.1 GCA_018816205.1 Nanobdellota archaeon | reverse complement strand
TTTGGTTTGGCTCGAGAAGATTTTTATCGAGTTAATTTAGAAGCGGATGATGGAGATGAATTTTGGACACATGCACAAGGTTATGATACTGCTACTGCACGAATATGGAATGATGATTGGACTGAAGGGGTGCGGCATATCTTTTCTGGATTGAAGCCGTTTAATTATAAAGAGTAAAAGCTTCTTCTTTCGCACAGGACTGTGTTTCTATAATCGGTGGGATGAACCCATAAAGGTCTGTGACAATCCATAGTTTTTCTTTGTGCTGTTTGTCTGTAAGTTTGATGGTCCAATCTGCTTTTTTGTTTGGAACGGGGATGAAAGTTTCCTTGTCGTGAAGAGAGACCTGGCTGCTTGGAACGTAATCAAAGTACCAAAGTTTCTTGCACCGGAGTGAGTTTTCTTTTACGAGTTCAGTAACTGCTTTGTGGATTTCTTTGTGGCGAATGTGACCATATTCACCGTTGGCGCCGTGAGTAAAAATGTAATCGTAATTCTTCTCATTCAGATTGTTTAGAATCATTTCCATTATTCTATTGGGAGGAAGGGGTTTATCAGATTTGTCGTCGAGGTTAGTAATTATTGATTTCGCCTTGAGATGGGCGCAGACTTTTTTGAATTTGGGGGCGCGATCCGAATCATCTGCGCGACAAAGGGAAAAGATTGTCCAGTCCCATCCAGGATTTTGTAGAATTAGTCCGCCTGCCCAAATCGTTTCATCATCGGGGTGAGCAACAATCATCAAGCATTTCATTTTAGAAAGATAGAATGAGATTATTTAAGCTCTTGTTTTGATGAAAGACTGAACAGGGTTGTCTATAGGTTTGTTTGCAATCTGTTTCTCTTTTAAGACATACTTCTTGACTAAATCAGAGATGTGCTTTGCTGTGATGCGGTAGTTGAAAGTGTCGTATGCGTGTTGAGCTGCATTCTTGCCCATTTGGAGTCTTAAGGTTTTATCTGTGCCGAGTCTGATTAGGGCGTCTGCTAGTTGATTAATGTTTGCTCTGTAAGCAAATGTTTTTGGTTCTGGGAAAAATATCCTGTGTCTTTTTTCAAAGCCCATTCTCTTTGTGACCCATTCACTGTCGAGCCTAATCTCGGATTCTACTTCTGCAAGGAATCCTGTTTCATTCGGTATGATTGTATCTCTCGGACCTCCGATGTCAATTGAAATTACAGGTTTGCCGCACGCTTGGGCTTCTAATTGAATCATACCAAAGCCTTCAATTCTTGATGGAGCTGCATAAATGTCGCAGGCATTCAGCAAGATTGACATTTTATGAGGATTGAATTTGTCTTTTACATAGTCTACGTTATCTTCTAGGCCGTACTCTTTTATTATTTTCCACTCTTCCCCCGCATGAATCAAAGCTGATTTGCTTGGCCACACCTTGCAGATGTATCTCCATTTAGGCAACCTGTCTTTTACCTTACCAAGGGCTTTGAGCATCTCTTGCGCGCCTTTGCTTGTGACGTCGCCACCAGCTGTTAGAATCATTAACTCATCGTCTTCTACGCCGATTTCGTTCCGCATCTTCTTAACTTCTGGATCGTACGATGGGCGCGGATAGAAAATGCTTGGATCGTAACCAATTGGTGCGACGTGAATATTGTCCGGTTTTATTCCGTCGCGAATGTAAGTTGCTTTGACCCAGTTGCTTGTAGCTAGTATCAATGGCAGTGAGTTTAGTGTGTCGTGATAATTGAAAACGCATCCGTTTGCGTTAAACCAAGGCACTGGAGTCATCTTGTGTGTCAGCGGATGTTTAATCAGTTCTGGAGCGTCTCCCCAAAAACCGATTCCAAACACAACGTCTGGCTTAAAATTTTCGTAATAAACAGTTTTATTCTTGTCGTTAATCCTGTCACATGGCATCGCCTCATCGCCGTTCTCTTTCAATCCCTTAAGAAGGTAGTGGCCTTGCAAACTTTGGCCATCGTACTCCATTGGGTACGGATACAATACGAGCGATTTCATCTCTCTTTTCAATCACCTCTATGACAAATCTAATTCGCAGACGTATTTAAGCTTTGCCATCGCAAGCCAGTTACGCAATTTGCGCGCCATTTTATTTTTTGATTCTGTCGACGACAAATTAAACTTGCTTTGCTGAACAATTTTTCCTCTGCTCTGTGCTGGCGAATTGTTGGAAGATTTGCGTGAGAAACTTTTTATGGATGGCTAGCTTTCTCATCCAATCTGAAAAGATGACGGACAATCAAGTGGCAAACAAATGCGCTGTTTGCTTTAAGTTATCCATTGCGTGAGTGCGACATCACGACATTCGCATGCTGCCCTACAGATTTGATCGATGAACAGCAAGAGCGCGAGATTCGTACACGAGTTCTTTAGCTAAACGAAAATTTTTTCGTACAAAAAAGCGAGATTTAGCAGAAACAATGTTTCTGCTCAGATCAACTGACTGCTTGATAGACATTTAGAGGTTTTAATTTAGAAAGGCCGTGAAATGATGTAAACGTTTGTTCAATAGATTCGGTCTTGAAGACCAGGGTGAGCGAAAAAGAGCTGTTTAACACAAATACAATATAACTTTTTGAGCGTATATATGAATTTAAAGAGGCATTATGTCTAATTATAATGGGTGAAAAGATAAAAAGGGACGTAAAATTGTTGCTACTTTTGGCAGTAGCACTTGCCTTGTTTAATGTGGTCTCTTTGCAGATGGTCGTCCTTTCTGGTGACGGAAATGGCGTTCGTACGGCCTTTAATGAAAATGCGTTACCAAGCGAGGATAAGCAGCAGGGTGCTATTCTAATAAATCCCTCTGGTCAAGCTGACCCGGATAAAAATAACCTGCCTGAACAGGATGTCTACAGCTATATTAATGACAAGTTAAAGAAATATGGATATAACCCGATAGACACGAGCAGTGTGACTAACTCCAACAATAATCCAAATGGCGCTTCTGAGGACAATGAAGATTCACAGACACCTTCCTCGTCTACGGATGACTCAAATAAGGGCACTAGCGAAGACAATAGTGAGAGTGGGGGCGGTGCGGAAAACTCTGGAGATAGTTTGGACAGTTCTGGCGGGGAAAACGAAGGCGGGGGTTTTGGGGGCGGGGTTGGTGAGGTGGTGTCACCGAATGAAGATGGACCGCCTGCAGTGTCGGTTGAAGG
>JAHIWJ010000043.1 GCA_018816205.1 Nanobdellota archaeon | reverse complement strand
CTGACTCGCCTTTGCGTCGTTGAAATTCAATCCGAGGGTTAAAACCGCACAGGTTTCTTTCAACTGGCTCGTCCTAAAAAGATAATTTGTTATTACAGCACATTTCCGCGAGGAAATTACAAAGTAGAAAAAAACAAAGCTTGGATTCAATTAGACCCAAAAGTTTGGTACACAAACGAGATATTTTGCGTGGCCATGCTCCATGAAATTCTCCACTTCCAATTTGAAAAATATTTCTGGAAAGGTCTAGAAAAAAAAGGGCTAACTGAGAATGAAATCCAACATATCAAGGAAGCTACAACAGTTCTAATCAATGAAGAATTTCTCGACGTTATTCCTTTCAAAGACTGGGGCTATCCCTTGCACAAAAAGTTCCGCAAGGAGCTAACAAACATTTGGAGAAAAAAGAAAGACTTCAAGCACCTCTTAAACGAGTCGGTAAAGTTCCTAAAACAAAAGCACAAATATCTATCAAACAAAAACATTTAAACGTCCTCTTTCCCTCACAAAAAAATGCAAGAATACTACTTTTTATTCGCCCTCGCTTTCGTTTATGCATTATTTGCCACAATCCAAGACCTAAAACACCGCGAAGTCGCAAACTGGCTGAACTTCTCGCTAATCGCCTTTGCCCTTGCCTACCGCGCATTCTACGCTTCAGCAACAAACAACCTAAACTTCTTCCTCTTCGGAGTATATGGCTTCATCATAATGGTAGTCCTAGGCAACGTATTCTACTACGCAAAGGCATTTGCCGGCGGCGACGCCAAACTCTTAATGGGTTTTGGTATAATCCTCCCTTATCAAAGCTACATGCAGCTAATTCTCCTTCCAATCCTCCTTGTCTTCACACTCTTTCTCTCCGGCGCAGTTTATAGTTTAATCTACAGCATATTCATTGTAGCAAAAAATAAAAAAGCATTTGTCAAAAAATTTAATGACAACGTTAAAAATAAGAAAATTCTGCTGATTCTCGCAACCGCCCTTTCGCTCTTGTTTATTATCGCAGGCATTTACAACGCATTTGCATTCCTCCTTGCAATCCTCTTCCTTATTCCCTTGATTTGGGCTTACACGCGCTCCCTCGAACAATGCCTCATCGTCCTGACACCCCCGTTACAGCTAACCGAAGGCGACTGGCTGGAAAAAGAAGTCAAGATCGGCAAAACCACAATTAAAAAATCAGTCCACGGCCTCTCGCTGAAAGAAATCCAGCTTCTGAAAAAATACAGCAAAAAGGTTCTTATCAAAACAGGCATACCGTTTGTTCCGGCTTTCCTCATCACGCTGATAATCATAATAACCATCCTAATCAAATTTCCAATTTCTTTCATTCATCCAATTCCACTAAATCTTCTTCCATAACTCCTCGATAATCTTCCCCTTAAACTCTTCTTCCAGCTCATTGCAATCAGACCATTTTGCATAAGCCCTCCATCCCTTAAAAATATCAAAAATCTCTAAAAAAGAAATTTCTTTATCTTCGTAATCAACTATTATCTTCCGCATCTTTTGTATATTCCTTTTTCTCAAAAGTCTGCAATCATAAAAATTCCTAAATCCAACAAAATCAATGCCGCGAACCAAGGGCGCAATAAATATTTTGTCCTCATGCAACTCAACCTTCAAATTATTCTTCAGAAAAGTCCTAATGCCCCCCCCCCCCATTCCCAAAGTTTCTTTTGTGATTCATGCAGCAAAACAAAGTCGTCAACATAACGAATATAAAACCTTACTCCTAAATCGTGCTTGACAAAATAGTCCAAATCGTTCAGATAAACATTTGCCAAAAATTGCGAAGTATAGTTTCCAAGAGGCAACCCCCTCCCAGAGTAGCCATTTCTCAAAATCCGCCAAAAAAGCCACAATACCTTCTTGTCTTTCATCCTTCTGCCAATAATCTCCATCAACTTCTCATGCTCAATATTCTGAAAATAATGTTTCACATCTGCTTTCAAACAAAAACCGCCGCCTGTGAAGTTATTCGTCACTTTCCTCGAAAATTTATCGAACCTTTTAACAGCAAACAAAGTTCCCTTGCCTTTCTGTCCTGCACAAGAATCATAAATAAACTGCTTCTCGAAGATGTCTCCAATTGTTCTGATTAAAGCATGGTGAACAACTCTGTCCCTAAAAGCAGACTTTGAAATCACTCTTGTCTTAGGATCGCACAAAACAAAAGTTTCCAAAGGACAAGGTTTGTACGCCTGATTCTTCAATCCATAATGCAACTCCAGTAAATTCTTCTCTAAATTCTCTTCAAAGTCCGCAACATCTTCTTTCAAAGTCTTGGCTTTCCGTGCCGCCCGCCACGCCAAAGTTAAATTTCCCATTGAAATCAACTCATCGTACAGATTATTATAGGTCTTCATAAAAGACCTGACTATGTGCATGAGCTATTCGGCCAATCTCGTTGGAGCTCAGAGGACCCCCGTCGTGATTGGCAATGAGATTCCTGTAGATGTACAACCTCGAAATGGATAGCTATTTACTCTTCATGCCACCACTGCTTCAGTTTTCATAAACATTACTAACTGTCACAGTTGTATGTGTCTTGCTCGACTTGAGCAAACAGCGTGTAGCCCAACCATGCAAAGCATAGTCAGGAGCCATATCAAGAGAAATATCTTTTTATTTCTTTCTGTAAAGAGTTCGCTTTCTTTCAAAGGCTTATTTCTCGAGCGCGTCGCTTCGCGACTTAAACGCTACCCGGCCATACTCGTTGGAGTACAGAGGATCCCCGTCGTGATTGGCATCGAGACTCCCGTAGATGCACAACCCCGAAAACTTCTTGCTTCCAGAAATTCCATCAAAATGCCTGCCCCGCCCTTTAACCGGAAAAGCACTGTTTCCATCTAACTTGGCAAAATCATATCCTTCTTGGGCTTCTTGTGCACTAACTTCTATAACTCTGACTGCATCCCTCACACCTGAATTTAACTTAAATGAATAACAACTAATTTTCCCAAAGGGAGCATTGTCCGTCTCCGTCACAACAGGAACTATCGCCCTGTAAGGGACTGAAACAATCTCCCCCTTACCGCACAACTTACTAATCCCCTTGTCCAACTCTGCCTCCCAAGGCGCCAATTCTTTTTGAGTAGCATGGGGATTTCTTATCAAAGCGACATCAAACCAATATCTTCCGTTGAAAAACCCTTCCCGTCCTTGTTCTAGTCTTGTAACTTCATCATTATAAATTCTTGCCAAATCTCTTTCATCACACACTTGAATTCCAAGACCACCCAAATCAACAAGATTCAAACCAGCAAGAACAGGCATATTTGAACCAGCAAGCTCCTCCCTCCCCTGAGCATCCACAATTCTAAGCGTGCCTTCCAATCCGGGGAAACCTGCCAGTCTCGCTCCAAAAGTGGTCTCTGCAACCTTCCTGACATCTTCTGCCAGACTCCCAGATAAAACATTATAATTCCTCCTCACTACTTCTGCCGGCATCTCGGCAAATCCTTCAAATCTTTGTGTGTTTTTTACCATGCCTTTCACAAAAAATCACATTATATTGCAGTGTTGCATAAATAATTAATCTTTAAGAATTATCATCAATGCCTTTTTCCCAATGTGTTTTTTCGGAGCAACAACACTCGCACCATT
>JAHIWJ010000042.1 GCA_018816205.1 Nanobdellota archaeon | reverse complement strand
TTTCTTTTTTCTCCAAAAATATAATCCCCCCGCGGAGTGCCATACAAAACCAATTCTTCTCCGCCTCTTTGTTTCAAAACAATATCTTGAATTCCATCGGAGTTTACGTCGCGGATTTGCGGTTTCGTAGACATATCAACAATCGCCCGATATTTTTCATGGCTCAGTTGAGAACATTCTCGTATAGCTATCAGTGGACCCGCAGCAATTGCTACTGCACCAAATAAAACATATGAGATGTCCTTCGCTAATTCCTTAAGTTTCATTTTCCTTCCTCCCGACCAGAACAAAGATCTTTCCACCTTTGATCTTCCTCGCCCTTTTCTCTCTCCAATTTCTGGTTATGTGTTAATTTGTTATTATAACTAAGGTATTTTCTGAATGAACGTCCTGCCGCATAGAGCGAAGAAAGACGTCTCCCCGAATTATCCCTTGCATCTACTGAATAAAATTTACACCAAAATAATCTTCCTAAGAAAGAGTCGCCATGTTCGAATACCTTCACTTCCCGCCCTACCCATTCAAACGGCACATCACATGGAGTATCAATATACGCCCCATCAGCGAAACCCAAGGACGTATACCTATGAAGTCCTTTATCAGAAAAACTCTTGTTTACCTTGTCTATTTTTCCAGAATGAGAAATAGAGAACCCGCGATTTTTATTTTTCATTTTCCTTCCCCCCAGTTCTCAAACATCTTTCCAAAGCCGCTACTTCCTTCTCGGTTGGAACATAAATTGCATTTTCAGCGCGATTCTTCCTCTCATGATAATCTTTACGAATAGGCTCAAACTCCTCTTCAAACACACTCCCAAAATAAGGTCTTCTTCCAACCCAATTGTCTGCTTGTTCTAAAGTCAACAACTTATCTGGATCAGATTCAATAATCTGAATAAGATCTTGATAATGTTTATCTACTGCCTTTCTCAAAAGTTTTTTAGGAACACAAAATTGCTTATTAGCCTCCATTTGTTCGTTGAATAATTTATGCCACTCTGCCTGCCCTTTATCCTTAACTCTTGCAATCACCCCGCCAATTTTATAAAATTCCCTCAGCTTAGTTTCCAGTCCATCCCATATAGGATGATCAATTATGTGAAAAGAATCATTTCCAAGATATGCAATGTCTTGTCTTTCCCCCCCACCCAATAACTGCACTCCTTCGGGCATATCTTTTTTCTCAACTCTGCTATCAGTATATCCCCTAACGTGAGTATAGTGAATGCACCAAGGAGACAAAAAACATTCTTCGGTTTTCTCAAATGGATCTCTAAAATTTGTTTTCTTTCCCTTACGTAAAACAAGTCTTGAAAAAGTTGGAATAACTCCTCGTGAAACCCATCCAGTCATGCCATCGCTAGTCTGAGTCAAACCGAAATCAACGCCTTCTTCATGGGCAATTCTTCTCATCCAGATTATAAACTCACCCTCGTCATGATCCATATCCTGAGCATCGCCACTCTTTCCAAAAACTTTATATCTTTTCAAATCAGAATCTAAGACATCTACTTCTTTCATTCTCCTTTTATTTGCTTCCATTCGCCTCACATTTTCTTCATTATTCATTTTCCTTCCCCCTGTTTTTTCCTAAAGACCCCAATAATAGAATTTGCTACATAATCATCTCCTCCTTCCCTAATATCCCACTTTGCGTAAAAGATTGCTCTCCCGAAATCTTCTAATCTTGTTTTTTGTTTATTTGTTAAATCTAAGACTTCAAGTGTTGCATGCAAATTACCATAAGTCTTTTGCAAGGTTTCAACTACCCTTTCGCGTTCGTTAACCCTTCCAACATAATTTCCAATACAGCCGCCGATTACAGCACCCGCTACAAATGCAAGTCCTACGCCGCTCGTAATCAGTGTTTTTTTGGTTTTGTTTTCCATTTTCTTCATCTCCATCACAAAACTCCTGCTTCGCAGTCGTTTTGTTACTCTTCAATGAAACTGATAACCCATAATTAAACCTTTTTTTAGAAAAACCTTACTTTTGCGGAAGATTTATAAATATTAAACAAATATTAACAGAAATAAGTAAACCGAAAGAAATATAAACAAACGTTATAATATTATAACAAATGTTACAAAAATATAACAGATACAAGCTACTGAAGGTTTTTCTCAATAATCCTACTGAAAGTTTTAGGTTAAGAGAGCTCTCACGAATAGCTGAACTCGCACCGATATCAATCCAAAACTACCTTAAAGAATTTGAAAAAGAAAAATTAATAAAATCCTATGTGAAAAGAACTATTCCTTTCTATCAATCTCAGAGAGAAAACCCTGATTTTATTTTCTATCAAAAATTATCAACATTGTATGAACTGCACAGTTCTGGCCTGATTGATTACCTCTGGGATGAAACCGCACCAAAAGCAATAATATTATACGGAAGTCATGCCAAAGGGGAAGCAACAGAAAACTCCGATATTGATCTTTTTATAATCGGGAAAGAAAAAAGGCCAAGTCTAGCCAAATTTCAAAAAATCCTTGACAAAGAGATACACCTCGTGTTTGATCCAAATCCGGAAAAAATTCCTAAAGAATTAAAAAATAATCTTGTAAACGGGATAGTCCTTAAAGGATACTTTGAAGCAGTATGATGATAAAAGTTTACCCTGACAAAGAAAAAGTAAAATCAATAATTGAATTAGCAGAGGAAAGAGAAAAATTAGTGAGCGACATAGAACTCAAGACAAATGCTACTTTTATAATTGAAGATTATTACGAAATTGCAAAAGAACTCACCACAGCCATCCTTCTGCTGGGTGGAATAAAAACAGTTGGCGAAAATGCCCACAAAGAAATGTTAGACTATCTTACACATTATAATTTCAGTCAAGCAGAGATAACGCTCTTACAAGATTTGCGCATAAGAAGAAATCAAAGTATCTATGAAGGGAAGCAGACCAAGCAAGTATACTTAGAAAATAACAGGCTGGAAATTCTTAGGATAATTTCTAAACTAAAATTGATTCTAAAAGAAAAATTGCCATGATAAAACTCGACCTCAAAGACCGCAAACTCCTCACTCTCTTAGATGAAAACTCCCGGCTTTCCAATTCCCAGCTCGCAAAAAAAGTTTCTCTAAGCAAGCCGGCAGTTGAATATCGCATCCAAAGATTGATAAAAAACAAAGCAATTTTTTCATTTTACACAATGATTGATTTCACAAAACTCGGCTACAGCCAATACAAACTTTACTTCAAATTCCAAAACACTTCATTAGAAGATGAACAAAAGATTGTCACTTACTGGAAAAAAGATTCTAATTCCATCTGGGTCGCAGAGCTTCGCGGCCATTGGGACATGGCAGTTTCAATTCTTGCAAAAAACAATTATGAATTTGGCAGAATTCTCTCAAGGTTTATGGAAAAATTTTCCAAATTCATTCTGCAAAAAGATGTCTTGCTTACAGAATATTCGCCGTTCTACTCACGTGCTCATCTAAGCGAAACAACAAAAAAAGAATTTACCTACGGCATTCCTTCAGAAATCATTGAACTCAACGAAACAGACAAAAAAATCCTGAAGCAGATTTCAAACAATGCGAGAATTTCAGTTGTTGAACTTGCAGAAAAAACCGCTCTTTCCAGAGACACTGTAATGTATAGAATAAAAAAGCTGACAAATGAAGGAATTATCGCGCAATACAAGTGCTATCTTAATTTAGAAAACCTGAACATAAAACATTACAAAGTCATCTTCAGAATGAAAAACTTTTCCCCAGTTGAAGAGCAGAAAATAAGAGAGTACACTGCAAAACACAAACATTCAACCCAGCTCCTAAAACTTATCGGCTCTTACGACTTGGAAATAGAATTTGAAACCCAGAGTGAAGACGAGCTTTACTCAATATTGAACGAAATAAAACAAAAGTTCTCTTCAATAATCCGAGACTTGGACATAATCCGAATAATAAAAACCCACAAACTTGATTGCTTTCCTTTTTAATTTACTCGGCAACACTTCTCATTTGGTACATAGTGACGAATGAGTCAGTCGTTATTCTACGACTGACCTAATCCTTCTAACTCCTGCCGACGCAGATTCTTCTTTCAAAATTTTGAACTTTCCCAACTCCCTCGTGTTCTTAACATGGGGTCCAGTGCAAATCTCCTTGCTGAAATATCCCCGCGGCTCTGTTGAATCAATAATCGTATAAACCGAAACAATATCCGGATACTTCGCACCAAATTCCCCCATTGCGCCCGAATCAAACGCCTCCTTCAACGGCAGCTCCTCCCTCTTCACTTCCAGCCCAGCCTGAATTTTCTCATTAACTAAATCTTCCGCCTCCTTTTTTTCCTCCTCGGTCAATTTCCTGTCAAAAGAAAAATCAAACCGAGACCTAGCCGGTGTAATATTTGAACCCTTCTGCTTCACATCAAAATTCAAAACTCTCTTCAGCGCCTCCAACAGCAAATGCGTTGCCGTGTGCAGCTTCTTCGTCTGCTCAGAATCGTCTGCCAATCCTGACTTAAACTGCCCTGCGCTCGCAGTTCGCGACAAATCCTGATGCCTCTTAAACTCTGCATTGTACTCCTCAAGATCAACGCTCGCCCCTTTCTCATTTGCCAACTCAACCGTCATCTCAATTGGAAACCCGTACGACTGAAAAAGCAAAAACGCCTCTCTCCCAGTGATAATATCATCCCTGGCGATTTTCTCAAAAATCTTCAACCCTTTTTCAAGAGTCTTGCCAAACCTTTCTTCCTCCTGCTGCAGCTCATCAAAAATAATCTTATGATTCCGATGCAGTTCCTGATAATCCGGATAAATCGGCAAAACCGTCTTCGCAATCTGAACAGTAAAGTCTCCATTGATTCCAAGAATCTTCCCATACCTAATCGCTCTTCTGATTAACCGACGTAAAACATAGCCCTGCCCCAGATTCCCCGGCTTAACTCCCCTCTCATCTCCGAGAATAAACACGCTCGCCCTCAAATGATCTGCAATGATTCTAAACGCCTTCTTGTGGTCATCGTACTTCTTTCCAGATAACTTCTCAATCTCTGCAATAATCGGAACAAACCCGGGGGTAAGATAATTGTCATCCAGCCCAAGCAAAACTGCAACCGTTCTCTCAACCCCCATCCCCGTGTCAACATTCTTGTGCTCAAGCAGCTCATACTTTCCATCCTTCGTTTTATTATATTGCATAAAAACATCATTCCAAATCTCCACCCACCTCTTATCCTCGGGATTGAATTCCTTTGGCGCTTCCCCCTTCCCTGCCCAGTAGAACATCTCGCTGTCAGGTCCGCACGGCCCACTCTCTCCCGCCGGCCCCCACCAATTCTGCGACTTGCTCAAAAACACAATCTTTTCCTCTGGAATCCCCATCTTCAACCAATATTCTGAACTCTCAATATCCTTCTTTACCCCCATTGCATCATCGCCGGCAAAACACGAAACCGCCAGTTTACTTTTATCAATACCCAGCCATTCCTTCGACGTAAGAAACTCAAAAGAGTATCCAATCGCCTCTTTCTTCCAATAATCCCCCAGCCCCCAATTCCCCAACATCTCAAAAAAAGTATGATGAACCTCATCCCCCACATCCTCAATATCTCCTGTTCTTATGCACTTCTGCACATCAACAAGTCTCTTCCCATGCGGATGCCTCTGTCCAGTCAAAAACGGCACAAGCGGATGCATTCCCGCCGTCGTAAACAACACGGTCGGATCATTCTCCGGAATCAACGAAGCCGAAGGAATTTCATGATGCTCCTTGCTCTTAAAAAACTCCAGATATTTCTTAACTAAGTCCCATCTATTCTGTATCATAAATAAGAAAACGTAGAGGAATTTATAAAACTGTTGGATTAAAACATTTCATCAATCATTTCTATATCTCATCCTGCAATTTACTCAACTCCACAAAACCCCAAAATCTTCTTTGTCCCCAACCCCCCTAAGAACCCTAAATTTCCTCTTGTAGCTTACTCAACTTCGCCCGAACCTTAGCAATCTCTTCTTCCAAAGACAATTTCTTCTTCCTGTCCTCATCATCTCCTTCATCTTCCTTCTTTTCCTTATACTCTGCCCGAGGCAAAAATCTTTCAAGTCTGTCTATCTCTTTACTGGCCTCCTCAAGATAATTCTTCAAGGTCACCTTCAAAATCAACTCTTCGTCCCTCAAAACCCTGAACCGGTGAAAACTCTGAGCCAGCTTCAAAAGTTCCAACTGCCCATTTAAAAGATTCTTTTTCCCAAAACCGACTTCAGGTACAGAAATCCGGACAAACTCAGAATTTGTCATTTTATTCTACCTTCTCAAAAATGTTTTCAGTTACTGTCTGAATACGGGACTTAACCTGCATCAAATCCCGCTCCCAGCCCGCAAGCTCCTGCTCCTCTTTCAATTTCGTGTCCTTAATTCTCCTAATCAATTCATCGATATCATCAAGCCTGTTCTGAATCTCGCTTAGAGATTTCCTGGCAGAATGAAACTTATCAATCCTAACAAAAACATCAGCCTGCTGCTGCGGTTGAATTGCTAGATGGTGTTCAGATGGCCTCCTGTGAACATACAATCTCTTTGACTGCGGCAAACCCTGCAGCTCTCGTGGCCGCGGTTCTTCTTCAAGCTCTTCATAATCTTCAACTTCTTCATGCGGCAATTCCGGCATATGAGACAGTTTCGGCATTTCTGTTCCATACTTCCCAGAAACTTCCCTCAGTTCCCGATGCTCAGACGACCTGGGAGCAGGTGCACCGAACCGTAAATTCTGCGGATGCCACTCTTCCATCTCAACAACTTTCACTTTCTTTTCATCAATAGGCTGTGGACCATGAACAAACGCATCCTGTCGTCCAGGCGGCTCAATCATCCCATCCATGCCCTCTCGCGCTTGCTTCTTCTCCGGCGAATCTGGAAACACAGGCATACTCGGCTGTTGCGCAGGTTGCACATTTCTCGACGGTAAAGCAGGCAAGGGCGGCAAATCCGGAAGCTCAGCCTTATTCTCTTTTTTTCCAAAAAGCATATTTATAAATTTGAAAAATTCTTTAAATAGGTTTATATTAATTTTCAAATAGTAACAAAAAACCGTTTCGTGCCGATAATGAAATAGAAAACTTTTTAATGCTCTCTTTTTAAAAGAATACATGCAAGAGAGACTTCTTAAAAAAATAATCGGGGACTTCGCCGGGCAAGAGGCTGAAAAGCTAGTCGACCTCCTATTCAAGAAACAAAATGTCAACGAATTTCTCATCGCGAAAAAAATGAACCTCACAATCAATCAAACACGAAACATGCTCTACAAGCTCGCCGACTCCGGCCTCGTCCAGTTCATAAGAAAAAAAGACAAAAAGAAAGGCGGCTGGTACACTTACTTCTGGACTCTGAAAATCAAACGCTGTCTCCTGAAATACAAAGAAAAACTCGAAGAAGAAAAAAACAAACTCCTGCAACAACTAGGCAGCAGACAAAAAGAGAGATACTATTACAGCCCCGGAGCAGACCTGGAATACACTGAAGAGGAAGCAATACTCCACGACTACACCTGCCCTGAAACAGGCGAAGTCCTCCAACTCAAAGACAATACCCCCGAGATAGAAAAAATAAAAAGCAGCATAAATGAAATCGATAAACAAACAGGATTCATCGACGAAGAAGTCACAATAATCGAGCAGAAAGAAGAAAAGGTCAAAGAGAAGAGACTAAAAGAAGAAAAGAGACAAAAAGATGAGGAAAGAAGACTAAAAAAAGTCCAAAGAGACAAAGAAAAAGCAAAAGAAGCGAAGAAAGCCGCCAAAGAAAAAAAGCCAAAGAAAAAACCTTCTAAGAAAACGGTTAAAAAAACAGCCACAAAAAAGTCTAAGAAACCAATAAAGAAAAAGGTGATTATAGCATTCTAGCACCAAAAAAGCTTATAATTAAGTAAAACTACGACGAGAGTAATGAAAAAGATATTGTCAGACAGATATTTTCTAGGCAGAAAGTGTGTTTATTGTGATAGCAATAAGCTTTACAGATTGA
>JAHIWJ010000041.1 GCA_018816205.1 Nanobdellota archaeon | reverse complement strand
TGTTAAAAGCCTCCTCACTTAATGTTGCCCACCATAAGTCATAAATATCCCTCTTTGCACTTTCTATGTCATTATTTGTTTTATCAACAATATCTCTTAATTCATTGTTTTCATTAGTTAAGTCAGCTAGCTTTTCATCTGTATAATCATAACATCTTTTTTCTGCTCTTCCAATCACTATCAGCAATCCTACAAACAAAATCAAATAAAGTATTTTAGTTATTAATTCATCCTTGTTCTTTATCCTTTTGCCGAGAAGACTCCTTCCAAAACTTATTTTGGTGGGAGATGAATCGGCTTTAACTGAATTGCAGTCCTTTTCCATAACATATCAACTCCACATTCTTAACATTTGCATTTGTTCCATCGCTTAATCTTGCCCAATTTCCATAATTAAAAATTCCTTTAACTCTCTGTTCTTTTCCATCATACCTCACTAAATCATTTGGCTGTAATTTGTATCTTTTTTTTCTGATTGATGGCTTATACCCTTTTCTATTAATTTGTATGCTTCGATTATTTCTTCTTGTCTGTGTTACTAAAAAAGATTTGCATCTTATCTGTTTAGTTCCATCTGCAATAACAAAAGCATCATTAACATGGGATTTTTCAATATCTTGCTTAATTCTCCCATACTTTGTAATATAACCAAATGTTTCTTCTGCATTAATTTGTTCTGCTAACATTTTCCTTACAACATTCATAAAAGCAGTTGATTTCAAAGATTCTTTTGCCTGTTTTTGAATTTCAGGAAAACCAAATTCTTCAGCTGTTTGATTGCCTTTTTTCCAGTTACATTTTCTGCAAGAGATTGTCAAGTTGGATACTCGACTGCTTCCTCCCTTTGATTTAGGAGTTATATGCTCTACTTCTAAAGGCAAATTTTTCTTCTTACAGTAAACACATTGTCTTCCCCATTTGTCTAATAGATATTCTCTAATTTCATATCCTTGTAATTCCCCCTGCTGGTATTCTATTCCTGTAATTTCAGGGTTCTGCATTTTTTGTGTATCAAAGTTTGCTACTTCAATTATTGTATTTGTTATTGGAAACCATTGTTTTAGCTTTTCTATTAACCTCATGTGTGTATCTAACTTGTGTTGGATGCTTGGTGCTAACCAGCTTGCTTTCTTGTTTCTGTTCAAAAATCTTGGTTTCCTGTGCCATAGTCTGCTCCTTCGTGTTCTTCTATAATTTCTTTTCTGTTCTATTAGTTTTGACACATTTTTCCTTAATTCTAATTTTCCACTTATCAATTCTTCTTTCTCTGTTGTTGCACTAAATCCTACTTCACTGTATCCTGCATCAACACCTAAAATTATATCCTGTTTTGTTTCTCCTGTTGCTATTGTTAGTTGTATAACAAAAGGTGTTCTCTTCACTACTTTTGCTTTTCCCTGTTTAATTAAATGTCTTGCTTTTGCAGGTGTTGTTGGCATCAAAGGTTTTCCACGCATGTTTAAGACAGGAACTCGCAAGCCCTGTCCAGTCTTGCTAGACTGTTGATTCTCTTTGAGGTTGGTATCAGTCAGAACTTTGTCCTGAACACTAAAAGTTTCCTTTTTGTTTAATCCAGAACTTACAGAGCTACAGACTTGAGAAGCATCTGTAGGTATGTTCTTCAACTCTCCTGATAACTTCTGTTGTGTTTTCTCAAACATTTTTCAACCCTCTAATCAACCAATTGCTCTCAAACCTCACGGTTCAAGCCCCTTCCTAAATCTATGATTTAAGTAGGGGTGATTGACCATCTTTACCTCCTCCAAAATTTTTATTCAATGATTTTCCCAAATCAAAACAAAGACCTCTTAACCTTAGAACTTTTTCATCTATCTCCAAGCATAGTTTCCTTAGCTCTAATAACTTTGCTTCCTGCTCTTTTTTTGACATTAATTTCATTTATTTCACCTTTTTAGTTTATGAACTTCTTTGCTGTATTCAACAAACTCGTCAAGCTCTTTTGAGATTTTTATTTTCTCTTCTGAAATAAGCTCTTTCCTTCCAAGCCCTTTTCTTT
>JAHIWJ010000040.1 GCA_018816205.1 Nanobdellota archaeon | reverse complement strand
TCTTCAACTAAATCTCTTGGAAGGAGCTGAAGTAAACAATTCCTGATCAGGATAGCCCCTCTGCGGTTTGTAAGTTCTCGCAGGTCTCTTTCGTCAGGCTTGATATTTCCTTTTCCCTTGCGGAAAATAAGCTTTTCAAAACTATCCTCTGCAAAGGTCTTGGTGTTGGTCTCTTTATCCCATGCCCAGGCTCTGATGTGTCTTGAGTTTTCGTCGTCTCTAATAACAAGTAGACCGTATTCAAGATTTCCCCAAAGTCGGGCGGCCTCCCTTGCAAGATTTACGCTCGGCCCGCTTATTGTCTGTCCTCCGCGAGGGTAAGAATATACGGCCTTTTCCGCAAAGGATGTGCGGTCGCACGTCTTCATCAGCCTTGCAAAGGTCTGGTCCTCATTTCTGGGGAATTTTTTCGCTATAATAATTGACCCTTGCACTTCCATCTGAGCTGCGACCATAAGTGCCGATGTGGATAACTCAAAATTTTCACTCTCACTAATCTCTAATTCGTTTATTTCTGTTGTTTTAGACATTTCATTCTCCCTCTATATAACTATTATTAATCTTCCTATGATATTTGCATGTTAACGCATAACCGCACCATTTCGGAGAGCATAACGGGTTGTCTTGTCTGGCAGGGGTAAAGGCCCCCTTTTCGAGAACAGTGCAGGCATTTTCTATCCTGGCCAGAAGAGGCTTAAAATCATCCACTGTTCTGGTTGTCTCAATAATGCTTTCCTTCGGAGTCTTAAGATCGACCAAATAATCAAGAGTTAGCTTCTCAGGGATCTGTCCATCAAGGACATATGCAGCCATAGCATAAATTGTCAACTGATCTGAAGTATCAGCCGCATTTTTAGCCGGGCTTTTCCCTGATGTTTTGGTATCCCTGATAGCCTTACTCCCTTCCTGGACATCGATAAATCCGAGCAAGTCAACAGGGTATCCGGCAAGCTCAATCTCCCATTTTCTTTGGACATGGGTCGGATTGATGGATGGAGCAAGTTTTAGTGCATGGAGTTCTGAAAGTCTGACGGCCTTATCGACTGCGTTTCCCCTGGCTTGCTTTTCACCTAAAATCTTCTCCTTCTCATCAAGAAAAATTTCCTCTCTTTCCCACTCATGATTCAATGTGTCCCTGGCAATATCCAGAACTTGTTCTACGGGAAGAAGTTCTTTAGTGATTATTTTATTTCCCAAATTGGCATTGACCGAATCATCGACGCTTCTCCCGACTAAGAGTGATACCCCCGGCGGTCTTTTCTCTCCAAGTATATAACGCCTACGATATTGCTCTCCGCAAAAGGAGAGCATATTTAGCTGACTTATGCTTAGATGTTTTTTCTCGCTCATTGATTCCGCCTCTTTTTTGTGCTAAGATTGATCCTTCATGAATTTTTCCCCTTGAGCGGCGATTTCTTTAGGAAGTCGTCGCTCACTTATTTTTCTGATCCATGATACCCAAATCACTGACGGGTATTCCTCACGGACCACCCTAAGCATAACAAATCCGTTACGAGTGAATTTTGTTACCTTTCGGCCTGCGATCCTGGTTTTTATCACTTCCGGAAATGGATTTTTCATGTTTATCCTTTGCCTGTTTTTCGATTTTTGCCGCCCTGTTGAGGGCCGCCCAACCTGCCTTGCCTGATACTATCTGTGAGCTTCCGAGTATGTTAAATCGTTGTTTTGACATGATAATAACCTTTCATTAGCTAATGCATTAACCATCTGCCTACTGGCCGCTACCTGGTCAGTAAGCGCGGCCATCAACTCAGTAGAAGAATTAAAAATCCGATCTGCTAATGGACTGAACGCAGGATATTTTATGCCGAGAAGTAACACTAAATTGTTAAAATCGACAAGTCCACTTAATACCTCTTCAGCGTTTTTTATTTCTTCCTGATTCATTACTTCTCCCCCTCATCATGTTTAAAGTTGGCCCTGCCCACCCCAGCGCAGACAGGGCCACAAGTTAAGTAAATTTAAATATCCCCTCATTGTTCCATATCTGCGCTCCTTTCCTTTTGAATTTGGGGGGTTGCCCTGTTCAAGCTTGAGCCCAGGGCACCTACCTGGTAACCCGCTTCAACTATTCAGGATTCCTGAAGAGTTGAAATGGGCTGGCGGGGCTTATAACCCCGCCTCGATATCTTCTTTTCGTATCCTGGTCACATGATGTTTTTGAG
>JAHIWJ010000039.1 GCA_018816205.1 Nanobdellota archaeon | reverse complement strand
ATACTCTTTGTTTTCACTTTTGATTCTATCGAGTTCTTGGGCGATTAGGTCAGATTCGGTTTTCCTGTTTGTTTCATATTTTTTTAGCCAGTTTTCGTCCTCTTTGGTTAACCAGTTATAATATTCCTCGTTTTCCTTTTTGACTGTTTCTAAGCCTTTTCCAACTATTTCTTGATATTTTTGATCGGAAAAACCCTTAACCCATGGTGGCGTGGAAATTGTTTCTACTGGTAATGGTTTATATATATTATATCCCTTGGTTTTTGGCCCGATCTTTCTGCTGACTATAGGAGCCGATACTGGCGATTCAACTTCATAGTCACTAGGCAAAGGGATGTTCATTAGTAAACGCATAACGCGCAAAGCCTTAGACGCTTTGTCATAAGCATCTGCGACAGCTATAACGGCGCTTGTTATTCCCCAAAATGCGGAAGCAATTTTATTAATTGCTTCATGTGTCTTCTGGGCGATTAACTCATCATTAGCTTCAACCCATAAACCAATTTTTTCGGCCCACTCTATCAGGTATCCTTTTCCCGTTTCCATTAAATCAAGCAACGCTTGGTTTTTAACAACTACATCGCCGACACGTTCAAATAAATCATTGTAAAGATTTTTTAACTGGGTAAGACTTCCCGAGAATGTCTTTGCGTTCTCCTGGGCTACCAGAAAACCTCTCGCGGCAAACTCTGTGATAATTTTCAGTTGTTCTGTTTCATCAGTTGTGGATCTCAATGCCGGGATGTATCTTCGAAGCATTGTAAATTCGCCCTGCTCAGCCAGGGCGATATACATTGCCATAGATTGAACATCGCGCCCCGTTGCAGCGGCCAGGCCAATGCTCGCCTTGGTTGCTTCTTCCAGCCTGTCGGAAGTGACCCCCAAGTTTTTCTGAAGCGCCATGAGTTTTAATATTTCTTCGTCACCATAAGTTGTGACTGCTTGAATGCTCGAAGCAAACTTAGTATATCGTTCCATCAGGGCATCAGTATATTCCCCGTTTGCTCTTAGTGACGCGCCTAAAGCAATTTGTGCTCGTTCTTGCTCCATCGCCAGGGTAATCGCTTTCGTGCCGATCGACTGAACTGCATAAAGGGCAGCCGTTGCCGCTACTGCGTATGCCTTCCAGTGTGCTTTGAGGTTTTCAATTATTGTCTTCTGGTGTCCATACTGTTCTTCGTTTATCTGTCTAATTTTATCGGCCTTCGCCTTTTCTGCCCTGACAAGATCATCTGCGGTCGCCTTTCCGCTTCTTTTAATAGCCTCCAGGGATTTGACGGCCTGATTTCGCATAAGATCGAAAATCGCATTAGATTTAATACCGAGGTTGCTAAAATTCTTTTCGAGGATGGTCGCGCCGCTCTTGGCCTCTTTTAATAGGGTTTGCTGGCCCTTCATATAGCGGCTGGGGTCAAGGTCCAATTCAACAAAAAGAGTTCCGACTGGCTTCGCCATTATTTGACTCCTATGATTCTTTTTACTCTATCAAGTGATTGGGCCATCGCCGTACGCATGAACGGCTTGGAAGAATATTCGACTACTTGGGCATAAAATGCTTTTTTTGTTCCGGCATAAACCCTGACGTTTCGTTTTTTCGTTAATGCCTTTCCGCTTTTAGTTTTTTTTCTGACGACCCGGATGCTGCGCTTTAATGCTCCGGCGTCCCTGGCTGTCCAATATTGCCCGGCGTATGGACCTGTGCGATACATAGGTCTTGATATGGTCCCTACCGGACACTTTCTACGAGCTGTTATTTTAATCAGTTCAGCGGCTTTCACAAGGCGTTCGATAGCGACATTCTCAAACGTCTCGTCCATCTTGTTCGGGTTCCAATTTTCAACTCTCATTTCTTCACCATAAAAGCCTATAAGGATCAAACCATTCTTCTATCCAGTCAGATATTTCCAATTCTAAATAAAAAGTGGTTCGGTCGATAATGCCGCCAACAATTCCGGTCAATATCGAAAGCGGCAAACCAATAAAAAGATGTAAGATAAAATAAAGAGGTAAAAATATTTTT
>JAHIWJ010000038.1 GCA_018816205.1 Nanobdellota archaeon | reverse complement strand
GCTTTGGGATGACTTCTTAAAAAGAGAAGGAGTTGAAAATGCAAACTAACATGATAATTCAAGGCGATTGCATAGAAGAAATGAAAAAATTACCAGAAAATAGTATGGATGCTATTATTACTGACCCCCCTTATGGTATTGGATTTATGGGGAAAGAATGGGATAATTTTAAGGATGTTACTTTTTATGGAAGAACTACAAAAGGTTATGAAAATAAAGTAGGTTTAAGGTCTAATGGCTCAATAGTTAAAGGTGGTATAAATTCTCCTGCAACTGTAGCTGGGGATTATGATAGAAGTTATAATGGAAGTAAAAGTTATCAGAAATTTTGTAATTTATGGTCTAACGAAGCAATAAGAGTTTTAAAACCAGGTGGATTTATGTTAGTTTCATGCTCAACAAGAATGTATCATAGAATGGCTTGTGGAGTTGAAGACGTTGGTTTTGAAATAAGAGATACAATTAGGTGGTTATATGGTTCTGGTTTTCCAAAGAGTTTGAATATTGGAAAACAAATTGATAAGATACAAGGTAATGAGAGAGAGGATTTGGGTTTTCAATCTACACATATAAATAGACCACAAACAGAAAACTGGAAGAAATCTAATGAGCTTATGAAACATAATAAATTTAAAATTGAAGGAGTAAAAACTGGTGGGGCATTACAACATATTACAAAAGGTTCATCAGAATATGAAGGATGGGGGACAGCATTAAAACCTGCCTGCGAACTAATTGTAGTTGCAAGAAAACCCTTATCTGAAAAGAATGTCGCTTTAAATGTCTTGAAATGGGGAACTGGCGGAATTAATATTGACGAATGCAGGATTGGATATATTTCTGAACAAGATAAAGAAAGGGCTATATGGGGTAGGGATACAAAAATTCAACATTCAGAACAAGAATATGGTTTTAAACCTTTAGGAAAAAATTTATTAAGTTCTAATCAAGGAAGATTTCCAGCAAACATAATTCTTGATGAAGAAGCAGGAAAGATGTTGGATAAACAAAGTGGATTAACTTTAAGCAAAGGAGGACAATCCTTTTCTAAAACATCTAATATTTATGGAAAATATGCTAATGATAGAACTATTGAAGGATGTGGGTTTGGGGATAGTGGAGGAGCTTCAAGATTTTTCTATTGTCCAAAGGCAAGTAAATCTGAAAGAAATTTTGGTTGTGAAGATTTTGAGCCAAAATTAAGAGCAAATGCAAATAAAATTATGGGTGATGCAGGGAATTTTAAAACAGGGTCAGGTAATCTAAGAAACTCCCTTTTAAAAAACAACCACCCAACAGTTAAACCCATATCTTTAATTGAATATCTTATTAAACTTGTTACAAAAGAAAGAGCAATAGTTTTAGACCCTTTTTTCGGCTCAGGAACGACTGCTATTGCTTGTTTAAAGCTCAACAGAGAATTTATAGGTATAGAAAAGGAATCTGAATATGTTAAGATAGCAAAAGCACGAATTAAGCCATTTTTAAATCAAAAGAAATTAGGAGTGGAAAATGCCAAATAAAATAACAACCTATCCAATTAAAGTCACTAAAGATGTAAGAAAAGATTTAAGAGAAATTATAGGAAAAAATATAGAATGTTGTATCTCATTTGATAAATGGAATAATTTACTTTTAATAGAGGTTTTTAAAGAAAATGAAAAAACAAGATAAAAAACTAATAGGAATTGCTTATGTAAGATTAATCCAAGACAAAGAAGGAAATGTGGATTATGAATATGGGTATGATATTGATAAGGCACAAGTTAGTTTAAAAGATATACAGGCATTACAATCGTTTTTAGGTATGCTTAAAAACAAGGCAGACCAAGACTTTAAAGATAGAGTTGATGTTTCAGAACATAAATTAAAAGTTGATATTGAGGATTTAGAAGAAGATAATTAATTATATTTTTTTATCTCTTTTAAGTCCAGTTAACGCAACAATGTACGTTTTTATTTTCACTAGCAAGAGACTTCTACTTCCATAGATGGACTAGTCGAAGTTGGAGAAGTATCGGCAACACCAGCTTCACCAAATCCTAATATAAATCTCTTATAGTCAAAACCTACCCCATCATCATCGTTCTCACAAATGCATAATCGTCCTTCACCAAATTCTGAAGAACAGTCGTATAGCCTTGCTACTAAATCCCCACTACCTTGCAATTCACAAGACCCAACAGGATTGTATGGAACATTGAACTTATAAGACCAACCCCTTGTGTCGCATGTTCCTCCAGATATAGCACCACCTGTTTCATAGCCATATCCTTGCAGTGATGAACCACAGGGTGCATAAGCAATCCATCTCTTTCCACTTCCAGACCCAGCTCCGCAACTAGAAACATAGTCATAAGTATC
>JAHIWJ010000005.1 GCA_018816205.1 Nanobdellota archaeon | reverse complement strand
GTCGAAAAAATGAACGTTTACTCCAGGCTTAAAGATGCCAAGCTGCCGTAACAACTGAAAACCTATCTTATTTTGCTGTAGCTGCTCCTTTATTGTTATGCAGTTTCCACTTCCCCACCACCCACTCTTAAAATACTGTTGCACCAAAACGTGTTCTCCCTCTTGAATTGCTCGTGGATGAGGTTTCAAGCAGAAGTGCCCTCGGATGTAAGTGTTTAACGGTTGAGTTCCCCATTTCTTGTGTATAGCACCATGCTTTGAGTGTTCGCTATGAACACCAAAAAGCACCTCGTATCTAGGGAGCCACTTAGGATTTTCGGGTGAATCCCAATAAAACGGGTACAACGGCACTTCACCTTTAAAAATGACTTCTGGAACCGCGATTTTCGTTGAAAGCATCCAAATATCTATTCTTTCGTCCAAGTCTTTAAATTTTAGGTTGAACGGCAATTCACCCTCTAAAAAATGATTCTGTGGAAAAACAATATCCATTACGCATCTTCCCATGGCTTGTATGGTTTTCCCCTCATGAAAAGCCGTTTTCTGAATTGAAGCCAAATTAAGGGTTCATTCACAAGACCAGCACTACGTTCTACAATGGTGGCATACCACCCGTTTTCTTCAAAAAACTTTAGAACACTGGCGCCTTGATCAAGAATGTTAGTTCCTAACATATATTTTGCTACATGAAAGTCGTTTTCGTGTCCTGAATCGGGATAAGGCAAAATAACAAACAGCCGTCCATTAGAGTTGATAACGCGCCAAAACTCCTGTAACAGTTTCGCAGGGTAATATGAGTGTTCAATCGTGTGAAACGAGCATACACAGTCAAAAGCCTCATCTTTGAATGGCAGCCAATGCATATCTCCTTTCACACCCCCATAAAAAAAGTTGTGGTCTGTTGTTGTATTAACGAATTTGGAGCTTAAGTCAATTCCAGCTAGATACTTGAACCCCATACCCTTTAAGTCGTTTAGCGCCGCCCCGCCTTGACAAGCACAATCTAGAATCGTTTTGTTTCTATCAATATTTGCGAATTTCTCTAGAATAAACCGAGTATTATCATTAATCTTTTTTTCAGGAGGTTTTTGGTCCGAAACATGCGCTTCAATTTTAAGAGGGCTAAGTTTGTTGCTCTCCAGCGTCATTGGCTTGTGATGCTTCGCTAAAGGCGCTATTGGAGCTGCGACATACGACTCGTCAACTTGGTTATGAACATAATCTATGTATTTTGGAATAATGTCACTTGGCTTTTTAACTTTGTAGTAGCTCAGTTGATGAACCACCAATCTTCATATTCGTGGCTGAAAGACACATTGTTTTTTTGGCAATAGGTAGTAACGGCCTTGTAGACTTCATCTGAATCCGGCGAGGGAGAATCCGGATGAAAATCGTGCCCTGATATCACGCCGCCTTTCTTCACTATGTTCCTAGCTACCGCAATATCTTTAAGTACATAGTCGCAGGCGTGGTTGCCGTCAATATAGATGAAATCTAACGGTTCAATGTCCTTGATGGTGCAAACCTCGAAAAACTTGTTTATCCAAGCTATTCTACTTTCGAATGGAGACAACAATTGTTGTGCTTGATATTTTATTAGTCTCAAGTCTTTAGGCCAATAAAGACGGTCTTTCGCCCTCGTACTAGTCCAATCCGGATAATGCTCGTATGGATCTATAAGATACAGCAATCTAAGGTTAGGCATACACTTGAGAATACATAAGGCATTTGTTCCTCTGGCAACGCCGACTTCAGCGCCTACGACACTTTGGCCTTCAAACTTTTCTCGGATAAAAACCAAAGCTTTCCTTTCCATCAGTATAATTCCTCTAGTTTTCTGTTTCTCATTTCGCGTAGGTTAAACTGCGGATTATTTCTGAATCGTATTTTCTCTTTGAACAGTAGGTTTTGAACGTACTTTTCATTGCTGAAGTGCATCTTACCATCCATAAGCATAAGCTCGTTATTCTTGAAATCGAAGATGGTGTTTGCGCCTTTATGATGCTCATCGCTAACGTGGATAACATAACATTTCTTATCCAGTAGCAGCTTGGCTCCTGCCCTCTGCAAACAAACAGTAGTGAAACTGTCTTCGCTCCCCATTTGACCGCAAAACTCTTCGGGAAACCCGTTGATTTTAAGCACATATTCTGTTCGGATACTCATGTTTGTTCCGTAAAGCCAGCCAATAGGAAGTATGTGGTACTCAACGTTTTTTCCAGCTTCAAAATCTGGAACCATAATCACGTCTCTTTTGAGGTCCCCACGATAATCCTTTATGAATGTTTTATCTCCCTTTTTTTCTACGTGAGGACAATGCTTATTTGCAACTTGG
>JAHIWJ010000037.1 GCA_018816205.1 Nanobdellota archaeon | reverse complement strand
TGCTCAATTATTTAATTCCGTGACTATATTTTGCTTATTTTGTTGGCAGGCGCTATGGGACTTCAGTCGTTCATAGGTTTGTCAGCGAGAAGGATTATTCGAAGACAAAGCGCTGGTTTGAGAAGTACGGGAACAAGTCTATCTCGGTTTTGGCATTAACGCCGCTACCTTATTTTCCGATACTTGGCGGTATTTTTGGAATGAGTTTTAGGGAGTTTACAACTTATGCGATTATCCCGAGGATATTTCACTTTACTGTTTTCACTTACCTAATATCTTTGGTGGTGTAAAAATAATTAAATGGTTAAATCAAATGAATAGTATGAAGATGGAGAGAAAAAATTGGAAGAGGGCCATGGTTTTTATTTTGCTAATTGTAATTGTGTTGTTTTTATTGTACAATGTCCGTGCGTTTTTTAGGGGGGCGGAGGTGCGGGAAAAGAGTTTGGCTGCTTGTGAGGGTTTAAATTTTGGAGACGAATGTGAGTTTTTTCTTGACGAGGAAGTTATAGGGGGAGTTTGTGAAGAGAATCCTCATGGCGAGTTGGTTTGCAGGCCGCCTCAAGCACCAGAGGGATTTTTTAGAAGACGGTAGAAAGTTTTTTGAAGAATTTTCTATTTAACAATATGGATCTAAAATCCATATTGTTTATAAGCTCAATTTACAACATCCCGGGGTGGCAAAGAAAAATAATCATTTTATTGCTATTGTATTTGTGGCTGTTGCAATTATTGGAGTCGTAGCTTATTTTATTTTTGCGGGGCGGAAGGCAGATGATCATCCAAGAAGGCCTTTTGGAGGAAATGGTGATTTTGCTCCTGACAGCGGGAAAATTAATTCTACGACTGAATTTTTTGCAGGCAATCCTAGCGTTGATCAAATGAAGAGTTATTGCGGGGAAAATGCGCAGTATTGTTTTTATTATTGCAGGCAGGTGAATCCTGAAAACGAACTTTGTGGTGAGCTAAATCAAACTAGACAATTTGGAAATCGAACTGGGCCCCGGGGTTGGCAAGGAGAGAGAGGATGAGCCTGGTTATTTCTATGGAAGATGTCTGGAAGAAATATCGCATGGGAAAAGCTGGCGACTTAATTGTGCTCAAGGAGATTAATCTGGAAATTAATAAGGGGGATTTTGTTGCGATTACCGGGCCGAGCGGAAGTGGGAAGAGCACCATGATGAATCTTGTCGGGGCGCTGGATGTTCCTTCTTTCGGAACGATTTCATTGAAAGGGCGGAATATCCGAAAAATGAGGGAGTCTAGTTTGGCGATGCTGCGGGGCGAGACAATTGGTTTTATCTTTCAGCAGTTTAACTTACTGCCTACGTTGAGTGCACTGCAGAATGTGATGCTGCCTATGGAATTAGTTGATGTGTCTGAGAAAACCGCAAAGGAAAGAGCAGAGTTATTACTTACTAAATTGGGTCTGGAAGACAGAATGAACCATAAGCCGAATGAACTTTCCGGGGGACAGCAGCAAAGAGTTGCTATTGCGAGAGCTTTGGCAAATAATCCGGAAGTTATTCTTGCTGATGAACCGACTGGTAATTTAGACAGCAAGAGCGGAAGGTTTGTTATGGATTTTCTTGGAGAGTTGAACCAGAAGGAAGGCAAGACGATTATTTTAGTTACGCATGACCTTGAGCTGGTGAAGTACGCGCATAGGGTGGTTTATATAAGAGATGGAATGATTGAAAAAGATACTCTCAATAGAAATGGTAAAAATCAGATGAGAGCAGGTTTAAAAAAACTCACCAAATTGCGTTTGTTAAAGTTTACGCAAATGAAAGCGCAAAAGAAGCTGTCTGCTCATTCGCGTTCATTGATATTCACGCAATTGAAAGGGGGTCGAAAAAAATGAGAAAAACTTTATTTTTAGGATTGTTTGCTTTGATGATGTTTGCAGCAGTTGCATCAGCGGAGATGCAGGAAGTGAACTTCACTTTGTCGAGTGGTCCAGACAATACGGGTCTTTCAGTTGTTCAGCTGAGGTATGACCCTTATCCTGTAAACCCTGGCGAATATTTTGATTTTTATGTCAAGGCTCAGCAGGGAATCGGCTCTGCTCCAGATGCTACGTTTGTGCTTGATCCTAGGTTTCCTTTCTCTCTTGATTCGAATGAGAATCCAAAAAGAGAGCTGGGCAAACTTTTCGGTGATCCTGTTGTTTTGCACTATAAAGTGAGGGTTAGCGACGACGCTGTAGAAGGAACTAACGTCCTTACATTGAGGTACAGTCCGGATGGAAGCTCTACGCTTTGGTATGTCAGGGATTTTGACATTCAGGTTGCTGAAGCTCAGACAGATTTTGATTTGGTCGTGCAGGATTCTACCGGAAGCGAGGTTTCGCTAGCGATTGCGAACACTGGGAAAAATCCAGCTAATTCGTTGATTGTCAGAATACCAAGTCAGGATGGTTTCGTGGTAACTGGCGCGACGGGGCAGATGGTGGGTAATCTTGATTCTGGAGATTATTCCATTGTTAGCTTTAGCTTGTCGCAGGTTGGCCGAGGAAGCGGGTTTTTGACAGTTGAGATGGACTACACAGACAATATCGGTGTGAGACGCACTGTTGAGAAGCAGGTAAGGTACAATTTTGGATCAGCTTCTGCAGGGAACTATACGAATTTCAGCGGAGGATTTAGGCGGACGGGTACACAGAGCCAAAGCAGCAGCTCTTCAAGCAACACCTGGGTTTGGGTTGTTATTATAGCTGTCGTTGTTGTTGGTTATGTGATTTACCGAAGAAAGAAGCGGA
>JAHIWJ010000036.1 GCA_018816205.1 Nanobdellota archaeon | reverse complement strand
TCCAGCAGCCATTGTAAGGTCTTCATCTTCAATGAAACGCTCTTTCAGGAATCCCGAAGTCGGGAGTTTGATCCCAGTATAGGTAATCCCTGTAATAGCATCCGTAGCGTTAAAGGTGAACGTGGTATCTCCAGGAACTGCAGCCGCAGAATCACTGAAATCCACTTCACATTCAAGAGTGTCCGCAGCGTCACCTCCACGCAGATATTTGGGTCGTGAAGAAGGTGTAGAACCCGCTGCCAACATGGACTCGACAAAACATAGAACCTCACTTGTATCTGCCACATGAGTTGCTGTAACAACCGCCTGGGAAACTACACGGTTTTGCCATACTTCCAACCATGCCTGTGTAATGTACGTGGTTTTAATAACCCCAGACGTGGCCGAATGAAATGTGAAGGTCGGTCTGGCCCCAGCACTCATAGCCGCTGCAAGTTGTACCTCGTTTGCTGCGAGAGTGTCAGATGGTTCAATAAGTTGCTGAGTAGCGGTAGCAGACGCCATGTTAAGGATAGCCGCTGCCGGATAGTTGAGGGTAATCTGGTTTGATGCAATAGTATGCTGTTCCTCAATAACTATCGGAGGAGCAGGGGAAAAGACTTTGACCTTGTTGTTGGTGTAATCAAACTGAAACGAATACCCCGCTACAGGTTCAATCATCACCTTATGGATTTTTGCCATACTAATATTCGCAACCCCGAAACTCTCCCCGCCAAAGGCGTAGGAGTTGTCAAATGCGAGATCACAAATAACCTCACGATAACCACCTGCATAATAAGACTTATTCGATATTGTAAGAGCCATGATGTTAGCCTCCAGTTGTTCCGTACTTGATTTCTAATTGGGGGTAGAGGGGAAGGTTTCCCCTCCCCCCTGTAAACACGCCTGTGAAACTGGTTAGTCTATGGTCAGGAAAATCGGGGTATACTCATTCGCCACCCCTGCCGTTCCATAGGTGTACCCGACAATCGGGAGATCAATGTCAATACTACTGGTTGCAGCCGCAACAGATCCAGCCGTTGCGGTAGACACCACAAGGTTGGTCCCAACCGCTGGAGTTCCTTCCTGTAGGCAGATTGCAACCCCACCGGTCTGCACCCAATAGTAATACAGGGTCGTTACGGCAATCGGAGCGACACCCCCAGGGAACGCCTCACCTGTGTCGCTCTCGTACACGGCCCACCACGGAGACCTGACAAGGTTAAACTCCGACGTGGTATCCAAAGCCACCCTGATAGGATCTTCCAAGGCTACCTGAATGGTTGTCCCACTTGCGGCCATGGCGGTATTGCCGGCAATCATAAGATTTTGTCCTTCACCTGTGCCATCCTGCACCTGAAAATATCCGCCCCGGAGTTCGTTCTCTGCAATAGCGGTCCCGGTCGTGATGGTAAGGTCAAGAGTCTGCTTCCCGATAGCCACCGCAACCAGGATAATCTCATTGACAACATAGGCGGAAAGAGCCGCCCCAAGGCCGAACTTTCCTGCTGCTAAATCGGCTGCACCAGCCTTGGCATAACGGAACTTCCTGCCGTCCTGGGTAATCCTCAAAGTCCCCAGGGTTTCCTTAGCGGTCACGGACTGGGCGTATATCCCTTGAGCGAATCCCGCTTTCTTAATTGGTTTAGTCATTTTGATAAACTCCTTTAGAAGCTAATTAATGGCCCTACGGGGCTTCCTCCCGGTTTACCGGGCCATGTTAAAGGTTAAGAAAGATTGCTGTGCGCTATATGCGCTTTACGGTTGTTGACCACCATATTGCCATCCCAGTAAATCTTCATGGTCTTGTCCTCTGGACTATCGGGAATGACCTTCCATTTGGTTCTCATGAAGTTACCTTCCTGATGCACTGCAAACCCGATATGCGCTGAATTAAGCGCAAAAGCGTATCCGCTCGGGCAATAATCATCCGGGAACAAGTCCTTTCCTTCAAACCTCAAACCCGTAAACCCGGCGTTCACGGTCTCTTTCGAGTCCACAAAACGCTGCTGGGCCTGAAGAACGTCAGCAAGGACGTTCCATAGGGTTTCAGGCATAACCACAAGATCAGGTTTGCCTTTCGCACCATCCCTGAGTTTCGCATTTGTGGCCATGGTTCTGATGACATTAAGGCCAATTGTCTCTACCGTAGAGGTAACTTTCCCCTCCCACGGTTTCGTCCCGTCATCAGATACAAGATCGTTCTCTGCAATCCCACCATAAGCGGTTGCAGCGGTCTCGTTACAACAGGCCAACAGGCCAGTCAGACGGGTAGACCCGGCCCCGGCAGTGTCGTAAATGCTGCCAGCCAGGACTTTGGTTATAGATTTTTGAGCACCGGCCACCCGCTGTGTAGTGAGTTGCACTTCAGCATAGCGTCCAGCGTTCTTCAGTTGGTCGATACGGTAGACAGTCGCGTTGCCGAAAGCGTGTCTCCCAGACTTGTTACCGTGAAGGGATTTAACCTTCACTTCTGCATGTTACCATGCAGCTCAGGCTATATCATCATTGCCGTTGCACTTACGGAATGCCGGGCGCTCGTGTCAGGCTTATCGGTTACTGAATCCTCACCTGTTAGTCGTTGAACCTTTCCACCTACTATAATCTTCAGTTTCGGTGGACTTGGCTGCTGATTGTCCTTTTCAGGATATCCCAGCAATTCACCCGGTTTTTCAGAATAATGGATAGATATATGGCAGAGCTTGCAAACGGTAATACCGTCTTTAAGCGTGTGATGTGCAATTACCATGGATGTTATCCTTATTTTGTCATCTGAATCATCTAATGACAGTTTAGGATTTTCAAGAATGACTTTATCCATGATTTGTTTTAATGGCTTCAGGTGGTGAACATGATTGTCTCGGTAGTTCCCACAATGCTGGCAAGTGAAATTATCTCTTTCCATTACTGGATATGTCCAAACGGGATAAAGAGCCCTTCTAATCATATCCGTCAACTTGGAAATTCCACCTCGCCAGGCAGAACTGTTCTCACCTGAACGATGTTTATTTGAGCAAGTAAGACATCTTTCAGTATGATAAAACTTATTGATGGGTTGTCCACAATCAAGACAGTACGCAGCTTTGACATGATATTTACGGAATATGCCATTCCTCTGCGCCATTGTTTTAAGTGCTGGAATAGTAGCACCTAAATGTTCAGCTATCTGAATGAGGGGCACTTTCTTATTTGGATAATATTTTCTAAGATAATCAATATCATCC
>JAHIWJ010000035.1 GCA_018816205.1 Nanobdellota archaeon | reverse complement strand
AAGACGGAAAATATATAATTGATTTATCAACGAAAATAAAAAAAGAACAAGCTTAAAAATCGAAGATTCTTTGTAATTTGATGAAAGTAAAGAAATTTGATTTTTCCGTTGGAAAAGAGGAGTTTAGGAAGTTAAAAAAAGAAGTAGACTGGTTTTTAGAAGTTTTGAAATTTAAGGTGAACAAGAAGTATGATGCTGATGTTTTTCTTGGAGGGAGTTTCGCTAAGGGAACGCTCGCGCTTTCTGAGACTTATGACGCGGACATTTTTGTCAGGTTTGATTGGAAGTATGAAAATCTTTCTGATTTGCTTGAAAATGTGTTGAAGGAGATTATTAGAGAACATAGAATGAAGATGAAGAGAATGCATGGAAGCAGAGATTATTTTCGAGTCTATAAAGACAACAAGTTGACCTTTGAAATTATTCCTGTTTTAATGATAAAGAGGGTGCGAGAGGCAAGGAACGTTACCGACCTGAGCTATTTTCATGTGCGCTATGTTAAAAAAAAGTTAAACGGGCGCATGAGGAAAGAGCTTGCTCTGGCGAAGAAGTTTTTTAAAGCTCAAGGAGTTTACGGAGCTGAGTCTTATATCAATGGTTTTTCTGGATACGGATTGGAGTGTCTCATAATTTATTACAAGAGCTTTGACAAGATGCTTAAGGAATTGGTCAAGGTTAAAGAGAATGGACGCATCGTAATAGACCTTGGGAAATTTTACAAGAAGAAAAATGAAGTTTTTTTTGAGCTGAATGAAAGTAAACTTCATAGTCCTGTTGTTTTGATTGATCCGACTTGGAAGGAGAGAAATGTGCTTGCTTCTCTGAGTTTAGAAACTTTCAAGAAGTTTCAAGGGGTCGCAGCTGCATTCTTGAAAAAACCTTCTGAAGAGTTTTTTTATAAGAAAGAGTTTGATGAGAGCGAACTTAAGAGGAATAAAGGCGAATTTGTTCACCTCGAGCTTGAGACGAATAGACAGGAGGGAGATATTGCTGGGACAAAGATGAAAAAGTTTTCCAGACTTTTAGAAGAGCTGCTGAAAGAGTATTTTGAAATTCTGGACAGAGAGTTTGTTTATTCTGGAGAAGGAAACAAGGCAGATGTTTATTTTAAACTGATATCGAAAAAGAAGGTTATTAAGAAAGGTCCGCCCTTGGAAAAGAAAAAAGATGCTTCAAAGTTTATACGGGCACACAAGAGCGTTTCAAAAAGAGCAGGTTTTGTTTATGCAATAGTTAAGATTGATTTTGATGGCAAGGAATTTTTGAGGAGATGGAATTCAAGTAGAGAAGGTATGTTCAAAAAAAGCGATATGGGCATAAGCAAAATGGCCGTAGTTAAGGTTTAATGAATTTCCTTAAATTGTTCCTTTCTTTTTCTAGAACCGGCGTCAATTATGTTTGAAAGAGATTGTGCAAAAAATGGCGAGTTCAGCCAAACGCCAATTTCTTCTTCAGATTTTTCTGAAGTAATCATGAATAATACCTCTGACCTGTCTGCAATGTACATTCTAGCTTCAGATTCGTTGACTGCTGGTTTGAGGTTGGTCTTAATAGCAATCTTTTTTATTTTTTCTACCGGGCCAGCTAGGAGGAGATTTACTTTGACGTTGTTTTTAGTTGCTTGTTCTAGGGCAGGAAGCAGGACTCTTGACTTGTCTTCAAAATCGAAAACAGACGTGGAAATCATGATTTCTTTTTTTGCATTTTGGACAAGCTCCCTTAATCGCGACACGATGTTTGACCTGCCTCTTAAAGAGCCGGTTATTTCGTGGGTTTTAATCGGGGAAATTCCAGATTGGTGAAGTTTTTCAAGTTCCTCGTATTCTGTGGTGTCTTTGAGAGTGGACAGGTTTTTGACCTTTTCCTGAGCTTCTTGGATAGTCAAGGCTTTCATTTTTTCAAGAACTTCAGTTGGTTTGACTGCGATGTATTTCACAGGTTTACCGATTTTTACGATTGCGAAACCCCTTTTTTCTAGGGATTCTAGGACATCATAAGTCCTTGATCTTGGAACTCCGGAAATGCTTGCAATTTCGCCTGCGGAAGCAATTCCCTTTGAAAGTAGAGCAATCCAAACTTTTGTTTCATAGATATTCAAATTAAAGTATTCTTTGATTCTCTTCACTAATTCCTGCTTTATCATCATTAAGGGGCAACAGATGACCCATTTATAAACCTTTTGGTATGTTGTAACTTAACAATGACAAACTAGTTTATGAGCCGAGAGATGCCTAAAGCAATGAAGCAGCCGGTGGTTATGAAGGGCATTGCTGGGTAAAACTTGCCTTTTTCAGAAAGGTAGAACAAGAGAGCAAGCGCGATAGTTGCACCTAATGAGACCATTAGCGCAGAAGTAAGGCCAATTTGTATCATGGCTATTCCTGCAAGAATTATTGGAAAGACTACATCGCCGCCGCCTAGAATGGCCACACCCGCGTTTACTTTCTTTTCAGTCTTCTTTTTGGATTTTGTTTTTGCTGTCTGTGTGACGATTCTTCTTTCTTTTTTCCCGATGTAAGGAACAAAGAACCCTGTGAATATTTTGAGTTTTTGAATTTGATATTGAGCCATTTTTTGCATGAAGCCGGCGTGCCAAACTGCGTACATGTCATAGATTGAAATTAGGATGAGGATTACTATGATTGCTGTTAGTGGGGCGGATGTCCAGGATAGGAGCATGACCACAAAAATTGCTGCGATTCCAGGATAGACAAGTAGTTCGGTAACGTTGTGAACTACCAGATTTCTTTTAAAAATCTTAAAGAAAGCAAGAGGGAGTGCTACGATGAGAGCAAAAATAGAGGAGTTTGGAACAAAAAAGAGCACTGAATTAAGAGAAATTCCTAATGCAAGAACTACGACTGCAAAAAACCAGATTCTCAAGAAAGTCTCTGCGTTGTATTTTGTTAGCAGGAGCATTATTACAACTACCAACGCAAAGGCTATCGCAAAGCTCAATACTAAATCGAAAGCAGAGCGTTGTTCAACTTCTGCAGGCGGCTCCATCCCATAGGGAAGGGGGTTGTCGGAGGAGATATACTGGCTCATCACGAATAGGCCGAGAAGTTGAGTAACAAAGAACATTGCTAAAAGAAGCAGGGTAATCGACCATGTATGTTTCATGTGTATGTATGAGGCGAGGGGTTTTTAATTGTTTTTACTTGAGTCTGATTGTCTCAAGGTTTTTTGGGACGGTTGTTTCTACTTTGTGTGAGCGATAGAGAGTTGAAGCGAGATCAAGGGATTTTGATATTTCTCCGTGGTTGATGATTATCTTTTTTGGTCTGGGGGTCATACGATTGATATATTGGATAAGTTCGTTTCTGCCCGAGTGAGCTGATAGGCCATACATGGTTTCGACTCTTAGGTTGACTTTTAACATATCGTTTCCGTAATCTTTCCCGAGATTTACTTCTTTAGCGCCATCCTTAACTTCTCTTCCTAGAGAACCTACTGCCTGATAACATCCAAAGATTATTACATTGTTTGGATTTTCTGCGAGGTTCCTGAAGTATTCTACAGATGCTCCGCCGACTAACATTCCGGAGGTTGCTATGACCATGCAGGAGCCCCCTTCTAAGACTTGTTTTCTTTCTGCCGCAGAACCGATTCTTTTGAAAAGGTCTGAGAGAAAGGGATTATTGTCCTGAAAGACCTGGTTTCTAACATTTGCTGATAAGAAGTCTGGATAGGCCGTGTGAATCGCATTGATGTCCCATATCATGCCGTCGATGTAAACTGGAATTTTTGGCAGTTTTCCTGACCGAATTGCTTCTTCAACCCTCAGCATGGTTTCCTGCGCGTGACCTAGGCCAAGTTCTGGAAGAAGGACTTTTCCTTTTTTTGAAATGGTTTCGTTGACTATCTCAATAAATTTTTCTTCGACTTCTCTTAGTGGGGGCAATACGTCGTTTTTGCTCCCGTAGGTAGATTCAAGCTGAATTGTTTCGACTCTTGGGAACCTGTTCATTGCCGGATCAAGGAGTCTTGTTTTTGCATATTTTGTGTCTCCGGTGTAGACGAAATTGTGCAGGCCGTTGCCGATGTTGATGTGAACTTGAGCAGAACCAAGAACGTGACCGGCATTGTAGAGCGTAATCCTCATGTCGGGGGCAATGTCGGTTACCTCCCCATAGTCTAAGCAGATGGAATGCCTTACCATCTCTTTGATGTCCTCTGCTTTGTACAGAGGGAATTGTGCTTTTTTGTAGGCTACCCCGATGAGATCTAACTGAAGCAGAGCAGAGATGTCTCGAGTTGGGGCAGTCATATAACAAGGGCCCTTGTAACCCATTTTGTACAGGTAGGGAACCAGGCCAGAATGGTCTAAGTGAGCATGAGAAACGATTACCGCGTCGATTGAATTAATGTCCCCGATTTCAGAAACATCAAGATAGGGATATTTTTCTGGGCCCTCTGCAATCGCTGGGTTGATTCCGCAGTCTAAAATTATTTTTGAGTTGGGGGTGTGCAACAAAAAGCAGGACCTGCCTACTTGCCCGCCGCTGCCTAAAACACTTAGTCGCACCCATATCTCCTTTTTTTCTGGGCTCCAATCGTTGTAGATTTTTTTACCCACGTCGTGCAGGAATTTTCTCCGATAGATGTTGTTAGCGTAAAGAACCGAGCGGATTTTTTCTGTAATCTTTGAGGGAATTGCCGGAGATCTTTGGACTACAGGGAGCCAAAAAGTCGATCTTTTTATGTCGTTAAGAATGGAGCCTTGTTTTCCAATTACCATGCCTGGTTTTTTAGCTTCGATGATTACTATGCTTCGCTGCACGTCAAAGATTATATTCACTATTTCTGCATCCTCTTGAACTAGCGCCCTGATTGTTTTTTCCGTCTCCTCTTCACTTGCAAGGATTTTCTTGTCTGCTCTTAATTCGACTCTTTTCTTTATTTTTGATACGACATCTTTAATTTGTTCATCACCGTTCTTGAAAAATTCCTTATCTTCGGTGTAGAGAACTATGTTGGCCCCTTCAAAATTAGCATCACTAATCGCTTTGGGCAATTCTTCTTTAATTGTCTTTAAGATGTCTGCCATTGTTTTAGTTTATGGTTATTTATATTGCGGAATTATTTCTTCAGAAACAACATGGTTGATTCCGTCTTTGGTGATTGTGAAGACGTCGATTCCGTTTCCTGAGCCGATATCTCTCTGAGTTGAAGATTTAAGGCATTCTTTTGCTAGTT
>JAHIWJ010000034.1 GCA_018816205.1 Nanobdellota archaeon | reverse complement strand
TTAATTTTTTCTTCTTTTTTCATATTCTCTAGTTTTTTTCATATAATCAACATAGGCACTTCTATTTTTCTAGCGGCCGTTTATTTTTATTTTGCTTACTTTTATTCGGATAAAAGCAAATTATTTCTGATATTGTTTATTCTTTTTTCTTCGATGATAGTGTTAATTAGGTATGAAAGCGTAGTCTTTTTAGGCGTTTTAATAGGATATCAGTTTTTGTTTCGTAAAAATCAGAAGGTTTCAAGTGCCTTGGCCTTGGGCGGCATATTGCTAATCTCCATTTCTGTAATATTTATATTAAATGGTCTTTTGTATGGGAATCCTTTTTTAGTGGGTTATAACTTTGATTATCAATCTCAGGAAGTTGGGTTTACTCAGACGAACAACTTATTTGTTAAGGCCCTTATGTATATGCTTCCTTATGGTTTTCACCCGACAGTTCTCGCAACTAACTTTGTACGTTTTATTGTTTTAATAAACCCCTTATTATTTGTTTTGTTCTTAGTGGGATTGCCAAGTTTTCTCTTAAGATCGGATAAGGAAGTTGTCAAGAAGGCAGTTCCTTTGTTTATTTTAATGGTGGCGATGTTTGTTTATTATGGAAGCAATGCTACTTTCTATGATGGCGGTGGCGAGCTAATCTATTCCTCTTATGCGCGTTATTTTTCTTTGATTTACCTTTTTATGGTTTTCTTTGCTGCTTTCTCGTTGGATAAAATCAAACCTACGGAAAAATTGTTTGCAGTTATGCTTTCTTTTTTGTTAGTTCTTTCTTTCTTGTTTTCTTTTTCTATTTATCAAGTCTCTTATCTTGAAGGAAGACAAGCTACAGCTCAGAAGTATTATGAAATAAAGCAGGGCATATTAAGTCTCACTTCTCCGAGAGATGTAATCTTTACTTATTATTGGGATAAAATTCTTTGGCCGGATAGACTTACAGCAACCGCAAGCATTTTGGTTAGAGGAGGAGAGGTTAATGGGGAAGTCGCTAAAATACTTGATGACGGGAGGAAAGTTTTTATTTTCGAAGACTCTGTTTATTTTTCTTATTTAGACAAGCAATCTTTTAATCTTGTGCCCACGACGCAGAAGGGTTTTTATGAGGTTGTGAGAAATGGCTAAAAAAATTCTAGTTATTAACAAGAGATTTACATCTGGCAACGATACAGTCGGAACTGCTACGGGTAGAACTGTAGAATTACACAAGTTCATGAATTCTTTTAATTCAGTTATCTATTCTTTTGATCTTAAAAAGAAAGAGTACTTATCCGGAAAAATCAATAATAAGGTTCGCTATGTGATAAGGCCATTTAGTTTGCTTAGTCTTAGGAGAAGCATAAAAGATGTTTTGGATTTTAGTAGGAAAGAAAATGTTGATTTTATTTTAGCTACAAATAATCCTATTTTTGGATACATTGGTTATGTTGTTGCTAAGAAGCTGGGCAAGCCTTTTATTTATGATCTTATGGATAACTATGTTTCTTATCGTCCTAAGATACCTTTCATTGGACTTTTAGATAATTATTTGATTAAGAAAGCAGACTTGATTGTAGCAGTTAGCAAAAGTTTGGCAGATAAAGTTAAGTCGAATTCGAAAAGAGTTGTAGTTATTGAGAATGGTGTGGATGAGAAATTCTTTTATCCGATGAAACGGGAAAGTGCAAGGACCAAGTTAAAATTGCCCTTGAGAGAGAAATTTGTTTTGTATTCTGGCGGGATAGAAAGAAACAGGGGTATTCCTACTTTATTGAGAGCAATGGAGTTGTTAAGGAAAGACACCGATGTTAAACTTTATTTTGTCGGGCCAATTACAGACAAATATCCTTTCGATGAATCTAAGGGTGTTTTTTACCTCGGCAAAACTGAACGGAGCAAGGTCAATTTATACTTGAATTCTGCAAACTTGCTTGTTTTACCTAACACAAATAATGAATTTACTCGTTACTGTTTTCCGCTTAAGTTGCTTGAGTACATTTCAACCGATAAACCGATTGTAGCTACCAAGGTCGGAGACGTTCCTAGAATTTTGAGGGGGTATTCTGATAGTTTGTGTGAACCAGGAAATTCGGTAGAACTAGCAAGGAAGATGAAGATTAACTTACAAAATGATAAGTCGGGGCTGAGCAAACTGGCTAAAGTTTATTCTTGGAAAATCCTTTCTAATAAACTAGAATCAGCGATTAGGGGGATCAAAAAATGAAACCGTCAATTAAAACCCTAATCTCCGCAATCATCCTCATCACCCTCATAGCATGGCTTGGTTCT
>JAHIWJ010000033.1 GCA_018816205.1 Nanobdellota archaeon | reverse complement strand
TTCAGAAGTTAAGGTCGATAATGTTAAGGCAAGATTAGCGAATGGGCAAGACCCGTTTACGTGTGTTCAATATACGCACGAGACCTCTGATTTTAACGCAGGGGTAATAAATTCTTCTTATAAGATTTTACCTACGATGCAGGAAAAGGTTTGGGAGCAAATGGACTTGTGCAAGAAGATTCGTGCGGTCGATGCAGCAGATGTTGCCCGCTTGGTGATTGAGAGGCATTTTATCAGGGACACGAGAGGCAACTTGAGAAAGTTTTCTATGCAGGGATTTAGGTGTGTGGCTTGCAATGAGAAGTTTAGAAGGCCGCCTCTGGCAGGCAAGTGCACGAAATGCGGGGGCAAAATTATTTTCACAATTTCAGAGGGAAGCATTTTGAAATACATGCAGCCGGCGCTAGATTTAGCAAGAACATACGGGGCTTCACCATACCTGTTGGAGAGTTTGGAGCTGACTGAAATGTATATTCATTCAATTTTTGGGAAGGAGAAGGAAAAGCAGGAGAGCATTAGTAACTGGTTTTAATATATTTTGTAGGATATGAATGGTTTTAAAGTGGTGTTTGTTTAAGGTTCCATGTTTGAGTACTTGGCTAGGTATTCTATTTTTTCAGGCGGAAGGCGCACCATTAATTTGTATGAGTTTAGGGGGCGAGATGATGATTCTGCTTTTAATAAGGCTAAAATTCAGGCAACAAAAATTCAACAGGCCTTTGGGGCGGGAGTCCGCGTGAAAATAGATGCTGTGGTAAACAGAGGTAGCGGGCGGCTTGTGTTTTGTGATTTTGAACGCGGTTCTTTGGAAGGGGTTGTTGCTTAAGCCCTAGCGGGGCCCGAGGCGATAGTTCAATACCTTATTTATTGAGGAGGAACTTATTTCGGGATAAAACACAGAGCCCGTAACAGAAAAGTTTATTAACGTTTGAGAAAGAGGAAAATAATGGTTCAGAGAACAACAGCCGGGGTTTTAGCAGGTTTGGCAATGCTGGTATCGGGGGTGTTTGGGGGATGCCCTGTCGGGGATAGACGGGATTATAATTCTGAGCCGAATCAACCGACGGAAAATACGGCTCCTGCGACAAATAACAAGGGCGGTGTGACAGGCATTATTGGTTATAGCACGCGTGAAGAAATTCTTGCTGACAGGCGAGTTGCAGAAATTGTTGATGCAGTTAGAAATAATGGTTATGAACTGAACCTTTCTGATAAGTTAACTCCGCCAAATATTGAAGAAACGTATATGGTTGAGGGCAACGAATTGTTTTCTGGACGAGAAATTGAGCGGGAATTAATTAGATTTGATTACGGGGAGAGACATGATATTTTTAGGATAATTTATTTGGCAAATAGTTTTGATGGAGGCATACGAACAGATGTGCAGACAAAAGGCAACCCGCTTATTTTTGGCGAGGAGAATCGCTTTACAGTTTATTCAATAACAGAACGCAATTTGGGCGGGGATTGTGTTGTAGATTTTGCTACAATTTTTGACGGCGAAAAAAGTAATGCGGGGCTGAACGGGGTTTGGATTGAAGTGCCCGTAAAGAATTACAGTATGACTTGTGATCCGACCTTTACGGCGAGAGAAGTTTCCTTAAGAAGTGTGCGTTACTGAAATATGACAAACGGCGGGAAAGTTTAAATAAATGAGATAGTTGTTTAGATAATGAAAAAGAGAGGTGAGAATGCTTTATTAATCCTTGTGCTGGTTTTTATTACGTTGCTTGTTGGTGTTTTGTTTTTTAATTCGGGTTTTTTTCTGAATCTTAGTCCCGAGTTGGCGGGGAAGATAAAAGAAACAGTTAGTTTGAGGCAAGAAGAAACTTGCGAGGAAAGTTGGCAGTGCTCGGAATGGGGTGATTGTGTTGATGGGGTGCAGATGAGAAGTTGTGAGGATATGAATGGTTGTGAGATTGAAAATGAAATGCCTGTGAAAGAGAGGGGATGTGGGGAGGAAATGCCGCTACAACGAGATGAAGCCCTCAGGGCGCGGATTAATGATGCTCAAAAAGCAATAATTGAAAGTGATGGGCATGATTATTCAAAACTTTATGCGATTTTAGAGTTGCAGAAGAATGATTTACCAGGGGTATACAATATCTGTAAGGACTTTAATCCAATCTTTTGTTTGAGAGAAGCTTCAGTACAGAATCCTGAACTGAGAAATGAAATATGTGCCGAGTTGGAAAGACGAATAAAAGCGGAATATGGGGGAAGGGTTGATGTTGAAGGCCATAAAAAAGAGTGCTTATCGGGAATACCAAAATATGTATATTGAAACTAATCTGACAATCTTTCTTTTAGTAGTGGTTTTTTTAATTGGGATTGTTTCTGCAAGTTGTCTCAATACTCCAATGAATGTAAACGGACAGCTTACAGGATGGCTCTATAATCATCCCTTAGATATGTACTCCATTTCAGGAAGTTGCAATAGGGGTGACGAGGTAAATATCCGCGGACTTGTTGATTCTGATGGTTTTTTAACAGCAGTATTTAATCAAAATCAGGATTTACTTTATCGGCAAATGAGTGGTTTTGGCACTATTAGCTCTGTTATTTTGAGAGATCCATCCGCCCTGTCCGTTGGTTTTGCTAACCCAGATAATGACACATCGATACAGTATTCTGCAACTATAGAAAGAACGGTTGTTGAATGCGCGCCGCCCCCTAGACACCAACGGATACTTTTGGATTTTGACGGGGCAGAAGATGTTTATGTTTCTGCAATTCATATTGATCATATTCCTCCTCTTGGGGAATCATGGCTCGCCGGAGAGTATCCTGGGCAAATTGATTTTATAAAACAGCACATAAAGAACCAAATACAAAGCCAATACTCGCGATGGAATGTTGAAGTTTATTCGACAGATGGACCCTTGCCCGCAGAGCCATATGCAACTGTCTATTTCGGAGGTTACATGGAGCGTCTTTTAGGATTAGCAGACAATGTTGATCAATACAACATAGACCCTTGGCAATATGCAATTGTTTTTGTCGATTCATTTCAGGGTTATGATTGGATGAATTTGAACGCAGGGCAGATGGCTTCAATGATGGCCAATGTTGGTGCACACGAGTCAGGACATCTATTGGGTTTATCCCATGTTGCAGAACACTTAGATATCATGGATACAACAGGGACTGCATGGGATCTGGTGTGGCCACAGGTATTTATGAGGTCACCATTAGAAGACTCTGTTTTTCGGTTTGGTTTTTCCAACAGCCCTTATTTGCTTAATCTTACTGTTGGGCCCTTTGGAGATCTACCCGAATTTGAGTGCTCGGATAGTTTGGATAATGACAACGATAGAGCAACAGATTATCCCGATGATTTTAGTTGTTCATCACCTTGTGACAACGACGAGACAAATCCCAAAGCACAGTGCCAAGATGGGGTGGATAATGACGGAGATGGATTGATTGATTACTTGCACGATCCCGAATGTTCTAACAGACAAGACAACAAGGAAGAGCCAGAGTGTTTCGATAGTGACGGGGGTTTAAACTATGGGGTTGCAGGATATGTGACATATCTGGGTGGAAGGCAGGATGATACTTGCTTCTATGGGTATATGGTGCAAGAATTTTATTGTGAGGGGGATAACTACGGCCGAGAAGATGTATACTGCGAAGATATTTTTGGCTTTGGGGCGACTTGTTCAGACGGGGCGTGCAAAAAACCGCCGCAATGTAATGATCACTTAGACAATGATCATGACGGATTCTGTGATTATTCGGGTTGCTATATTAATGAAACATGGCATGGGGCAGACCCAGACTGCACATCGCCATCCGACGACAGCGAATCTCCAAACGGGCAGTATTTTTATAGCAAAACTCACGGCACAGGTCCAGTGGTCCGCCTGCTTGACAATGGTGAGATTTATTTAACTGGAAGGTGTTTGCAGAAGGCGAATTGCGTTGAGCCGGCAAATTCATTGTTTGTTATGAGAAACTCAGATGGGGAAACTGTTTCTTATATTGATTCGGGGGGAAATCTTTGCATTGAGCAAGGAGACTGTGTGAAAGATTATTCATGCTCTGTTTCTGGAGATAACTATGCAATTTTAAATGAAATGGGAACGCCAAAAATAGTTTTCAAGGAAGACGGCTCGCTGTGTTTCACAGGCAGATTGCGTGAGGGTGTGCCATTGGCAGAAGAGGTACCGATAATGGAGGGGGAAGCACAAGCAAAGTTTTCGCCACCCACAGGGGATAGTTTTTTTGGGAAAATATTTAAATTTATAAAAAAATTTGTGAAAGGAGGTGATTGAGATGAAAAAGCAGATAATAACAACTTTTTGCATTCTGGCTTTGTTTTGTATTCTGCCTTTTGCAAGCGCTGACGCGATTTTTGTGAAAGCAGGAAAAGTTGGGATTGGAACGAGTAGTCCGAAGAACAGCCTTGAAATATCGGGGGGAACTCAGAATAGCAATCCATCTGGTTTTCTTGCTAATATTCATGGTTATCACTCTCCTGGTTTGCTTGTTCATACAGGTTTTAATGAAGGCATTGATATAGCAAGATTTTCTGCAATTGCAAGTAGTTTTGTTGAAACACCTGTGATGGTAATCAAAGACACAGGGAATGTGGGGATTGGGACTACTAATCCAAGTGCCAGTTTGCATATTGCTTCAGGATATGAGACGAGCGGAATTGCAACAAGCATAACTGGCCTGCGTTTCAATGCGGGAGGAACATCTCCGAATGCTGCGCAGATTCTTTGGGGAGATAATACCGGCTGGAAATTGCATTTTGGAACAGTTGACAGAAATGATCCAAACGGAGTTTTTTTAAGCAGGATGACCATTGTAGACAAAGGTAATGTAGGAATCGGGACGACAAGCCCAGGTGAAGCACTTTCTGTTTATGGAAACGACCGTTCAGTCATTCAGTCTTATAGTGATTTTGGCGCGCAAATTTCCGGCGGACCAGGAGGCCATGGAGTTTTCGGAAGCAATTTGTATGTAGACAATTCAAATGTTTATCATACGGCGGGAACACACGCAACTTACGGGTATTCTGCGGTTGAGCCTTCTTGGGGGAGAATCAGATTTTTAACCGGAGCGGGGGCAACGACAGCTGATGCAGTAGTAAGTCCAGCAACAAGCATGATAATAACAAATACTGGTGACGTGGGGATTGGGACGACTTCGCCAACAACAAAGCTTGATGTTAACGGAGGTGTAAAGATTGCAACATTGGCGGGCAGTGGAACTGCACAAGTATGCGTGAATTATGCGGGAACATTACAGCGATGTTAATTTATTTTTTATTTTTCTTTTTTATTTTTCTTTTTTTATGAACGGAAGATTTTTTAATGCCTGATTTACTTAAATTGCTGTGCCTATTAAGGTCGCCGCTATAGCTTAAGGGTCCTGACGGACTTCGCTATAGATGTTGAAAATTGCCTCTATAGCTCAGGGGTAGAGCAGTGGTTTTGTAAACCAAAGGTCGGGGGTTCGAATCCCTCTAGAGGCTTATGAGAATCGTTTCCAAAAAAGACATTAAAAAACCGTTCAAGGCAGAGTTGGGAGAAATAATTTATGAAATGATTGGCCATCCTAAAGACCTCGGGGGTACAACAAAACATAGTTTTGTCCATGTTATTCTGCCTCCTGGAAAAAGCTCTCAAGCACATTATCATAAAATTTCAGAAGAGACTTATTATATCTTAAAAGGAAGTGCTACCCTCACAGTAAACGAACAAAAAGTTATTCTCAAAGAAGGCCAAGCTTGCCTTATCATGCCAGGTGAAGTGCACAAAATTGATAATACTGAAAATAAGGATGTAGAATTTCTAACAATAAGCGCGCCCGCTTGGGATCAAAGAGACTCTCATTTTTCGTAGTAACTAGTTTTAAGTTCTTAAGCTTCTTCGACTAATCTTGCTTTGCCGCCCTTTATGAAAACTTGGGCAATTTCTGTTTTTAGGTTAGCTAACTGGCCTGATTTGAAGGGGCCTATTGTTGCGCCGGTGTGGTCAATGAACGGTTCAACGTTTTCTTTAAAGATGACCATTTTGTTTTTCTCTTCTTTTTTTGCTTTTTCGCCGTTGAGGACTTTTGAGATTTCTTTGTCGCCTTGTTCAAACACTTTAACGAGACTTTCGAAGACCCCCTTTTCCACCGGAAGCATGTTTTCGTAGTCTCTCTTCATGATGCCTGTTTCTGCAGCCACAAAGACAAGGTTGAGGATTTTTCTCTTTCTCTTGAGTAAGAGCTCTCTGAAGATGGAAATTGCGTTTTCAAGCTGTTTTTTTGATTTTGCTACGGAGTCTGAGAACAGGTCGCCTTCTTTTGATGCCAGCGGTTTGTTTTCTTCGAGGTATTCTTTGAATTCTTCGACGAATTTTTTTGGCAAGCTTTGTAGTTGTTCAGAGTATTTCTCTTTTCTTAGGATTTCGTAAAGTTCGTTATAACCAACCATAGGACTACTTCAGTTTTAGTGTTTATAAAAATACTTGAGATAAGAAGAGTTATATATCTTAGTTGTTTTTTTATTTGATGGAAAGGGGGCTGAAAGTTTACCTGTTTAGACATGGGCAGACCACGTATAATCGAGATGGGCGGTTTACTGGGTGGCAGGACCCGAGATTGACTGAAAAGGGTTTTAGGAATGCGCGAAAAGTCGCTTTGGAACTGAAAAATAAGAAGTTTGAGGTCGCATTTTATACGCGGTTAAGGCGTTCTCAGCAGACATTGAAAGAAGTTTTAAAGTATCATCCGGAATGCAAGAAATTAATTAAAGATGATCGGATGATCGAGAGAAATTATGGGGACTTGAATGGAACATCGCATGAAGACTTTATTAATCGTGTTGGGAAGAAGCTTGTTAAGCTTGAAGTTGAGGGGGATGCTTATGAAAACATGAGTTTGACAGATAGGCGGAGGGTTGAGAAATTTTTAGGGGTTGAGGAATTTGACTTGATCCATCGCGGGTGGAATGTGCCCCCTCCAGGGCCGGATGGTGAAAGCTTTGAAATGGTTGAGAAAAGGGTTGGTAGTTTTATTAAAGATTTAATCAAGATGATGAAAAAGAAAAAAGTGAATGTGGCAATTTCGGCACACGGTAACTCAATAAGACTGTTTAGAAAGATCATGGAAAAAACTTCAGTTGCAGAAACGACAAGGTGGTTTATTCCTTACGATAGGGTTTTTGAGTATAATGTGGGGTCTGGTTTTTAGGGCGAGCCAGTTGAACGAGGCCCGGCGGCTAAAACGTTCGAGGCTTTAACCATGCAGAGTTAAAGAGCAGGAATTTTTTGTACAAACAACTCTGGCTTTTCCGGATCGGCGAGGGAGCCGACAATTATTGAGTAACCTTCGTAACTCGTCTGCGAGTTTTCTCTTACTTTTAATTCGGTGGTTTCGCCCTGATTTGCGTTATTTATCAGTTCAAGTTCAACGTTTCTTTTGATGAGCCCGAAGAATCGTGCAGGATTTACTTTTTTGATGCGAACGTAAATCTCTTCTGATTGAGTCTCTGGTGCAACTAAGCCGCCTGTGCCTTCGTTTAAGATAATGAGGTCGCCTTCTTTTATGTTTTCTATTTCCTGGGCGTCTTCAGTTGGTTCTACTTCTACATAACCTTTGTTTCTAGGGGATGTTATGTAAACGGTCCATTCGTCATTTGGATGGTTTAACTCCGGTGCGATTAGTTTTCCAGTAAACAGGTTAAAGAAAGTGTATGCGGTGATTGTGCCGGTTAATCTGGAGATTTTTAGGTTGCGGTTTGTTTGTTTTATTGTGAGGTCAAGTCGGTTGCCTGTCAAGGGGCCGGAAACGTCATAGTGGCTGGAGCCGATTTTGAGAGTGCCTTCTGCAAATTGGTTTATTTTTCTGATATGCAGCTGGATTATTTTGCCATCTGATTTGTCCTTGTTTAAAGCAAATCCTGTGCCTTCGAAGTTTTCATCCAGGAATGCTGCTATCGAAGTTGTTTCATTTTGAGAGGTATTGTTTTCCGGGACTTCTTCTTCAAACGGAGGTTCATCATCCACGTATCCTCCTTCGCCGGTGTCTTCTGCTTCGGTGGCGTTGTCTTCTTCAGTGTCTGTGTTATTGTCGTCGTCATCTTCGTTTTCCGGAGGGGGAAGCGTGTAATGCATGTAGGCTTCTGTTTGCGACAAGAGTCCTCCGCCAGTTGTTTGGAAGATGAAATGTTTCGGTCCAAGGTTTGTGGCATACACTGTGAAGGTGATTGTTTTTTCTTCTCCGGCTGCGAGAGTTATGTCCTGTTCGGGGAAGTCAGAGGTGGCTTCACTTTTACTAATGAATTTGATGTGATAGGTGTAAGGGCCTCTGGAAGGGTGGGCGTCTTTTATTCTGAACTCATATTCTGCAAAACTTTCATGGACTATCTGCTCTGCCGGGGAGATACAGGTCTTCAGGAACCTTGGAATTAAATCAAAGTTGCAGGTGTCATAGGGGCCGGCTGCGCTTGCGGTTGCTATGAAAAAGATTACTGCTAAAAATACTATGTGCTTTTTCATGTTTTTACTAGAAAAAAAGGTGTAATAAATGTTACGATTGGTGCTTTGTCTGAATCTTGCGGAGCATATTGGCTGGATGGATGCAACTTGGATGTCTGGCTTTGAGATTTGGATCCTCGGCCGGGATTGATTTTAGCTCGGGTAGTTTATTAAGCAAGGTGGGAGAATGTTTTTTCAAACAAATCAGTTTTCCCCTAAGTCCAAAACCCTGTACGAGCCTGATGAACCAACTGCATAAAAGTGCGGTTCTTCAGGGCCTTCTGAATCAGGGTCGTGCAAAAATGCAGCAAGGATACCATTCATGCCCAAATCGCCGCAGTAGGACTGGTCCATCTGGTAAGCATTATCTTTATCCGTTATGTCGTATTTTGCACAATAACTTCCGCCTGTTCCATAAAGGCGTTGTCCATTTTGTCCATATGGCTCCCCAATGGAAAAATCCCAAATGTCGGAAATAGTTATTGGTTCAGAAACCTGCTGAGGAATGTTTAATTCAACCATTTTCCAGGTGGAATAATTGTAAAATGCAGCAGTAGTCTCAGCCATGACACTCACTTTATTGAGTGCTTCTATTGATGGCATTTCCACAATATGCAAATCTGTAGGATTTTTAATATCAATAATGAGGGCTCTATTGGGATTTGGATAATTGTAAGTCAGCAAAGCAAGAGCTTTATCGCCTATTTTTTCCAGTTTATCTATGCCATTACCGTATGGAACTGTTAAAGATGAAACAAACTGGGGCGATTGAGGATTTGAAAAGTCATAAACTTTTAATTCATTGTCCGAGTATGAACCAATATAAAGATAATTTCCTACCGCAGCTACTTGGTGTAATCCACTAAGCCCGAAATCTTCTGAAGTGTAAAACGTAATTAGTTCTGGATTGGCAATATCGGCGACTCGTACATCCAGCCTCATTGGAGGGTTGTAGTTATCATTATTCCTAATCGTAAATAGGTAATTGCTGTTAGCGTCAAAATCATAAACCGAATAAGGGCCGTAGGGCAGGGAATATTCTTCTTTTGTGTTATAAACACTTGACAAATTCAAATGTCCTAGTTTATAACCCGATGTGCCCAAGACATAGTACCAAAAGTCATTGCCGTTAACATAACTAGGGCTGGGGTAAGTATTAAGAATACCATTAAAGACCGGCTGCATTCCTGAATTTACATGAATTGTTTTTTGTATCGTGCCCCATTGTGACCAATCTGCGGTATATATACTCAATGTTACGATGCGCTGTTGGGAATATTGGTGAATGTCGGTAAGGCCGGAGCCATATGTTCCATCTCCCCAATCCCAGTAGTACCTCGCAGGATTTCCAGAAGATACAGAAGCGTCAAACTTTACTTTTAATCCTTTTTCAATTTGCTCATTTTCCAAGTCAATCTCTCGCCAGGTTTCTTCCCCAGTAATCGGATCAACATGAACTAATTCTTCAACATAAAAATCCGCACACAATTCGTCTTTTGGCACGCATTGTTGTTCAACGCATTGGTAGCATAGTGTGCAGTCTGAATTATCTGTACATTCCTCTCCTGA
>JAHIWJ010000032.1 GCA_018816205.1 Nanobdellota archaeon | reverse complement strand
CGGAAAGGTAGCCATAATCCATTTCTATTTCTCCCTGGAGAATCAAGGGTGTGAAGTTCTCGTCTATTTGAGAGTCGAGAGAGTTCTCAGATATGAGCATGGAAAACCATTTTCTAAACAGAACTGAAAACTCTTTTCTCAACTTCAAGAGGACATTTCTTTCAATAAGGCCTATTAATTTTAGGAATTGTGCAGAGAGCCAATCGATAAGCTCGTTGGTTTTGTACAGCCTAATCTTGGCTTGTTCTTTTCGTCTGATGGCCTCTTCAAAAAGAGAAATTTCTTTGCGTGAAAGTTCTAGTTCTCTTGTTAGTTCCGCCAAGGTGATTTCTGCGTGTTTCTCTTCGAATAATGCCTTCTTGAGTTCGATTTCTTTATTTTTCCATTTTATTTCAAGGGAGGAATGTTCCAGAAGCTTCTCTTTTGTAGCATCAAGGTGTTTCATTAACAGCTCTTGGTCTTTGTAGATTAGCTCCTTATGTCTTATGGTCTCAAGGAGTTTGTTTTTTGCTCTTTCGGTCTGCTCCTGCCGAGCCCGGAGAATCTCCATTTTAACTCTTTCGTTTTCATGTTCAGAGATTTGTGATTTGCACAGGGCGATTTGTTCAGATAAGAGTTTTTTTTCTGTTTCAATCCCTTCAGTTTGATTTTTTATTGCGGCCATCCTTGATTCGGTTTCGTTTAAGATGTTGTGTTTGTGACTCTCGGGGACATCTTGTAAACAAGTCGGGCAGATTTCTATTCTAAAAATCCTTTCTTTTTTTGAAAGCAAGTCTTGGGTTTCTTGTCCGAGTTGTGAACGCTTTGCAAGAAGCTCTACGTTTTTTGAAGTTAAATCCTCGAGCTCTTGTTTTATTAGAGAAATCTTGGTTAGAAGTTTGCTGTATAATGCGTCTTGGAAGATATCTGAGGCTGCTGCAATCAGGCGCCTTAATTCTTCTTCATCTCTTGCAAGGTTTAAAAGATATTCTCTTTTTGTCGAGAGTATTATCTTTGTTTTCTCTATTTCCTGTTCTAGCGCCCGTTTTTCTTCAATGAATTTTTCTAGCTCTTTAAGTTCAAGCTCGGTTCTCTGTTTGTTTTCTATTTTTTTTGAGAGAGTGGATTTTTGAACGACAATTTTCTCATCGAGAGTTTTTATCGCGGACTTTCTTGCCTCTAAGTTTTCGCGGTCATTGTCTAAGCTGGAAATTTCCCCCTGCAGTATTTTAGACTCGCCCTTCAGGGAATTTACCAGAATAGATAGATTGTTTTTTATCAGGCGATATTTATCCACGCCGAATATGTGCCTCAGAACATTGACCCTTGTTTCGGCGTCTTCTTCTATGATTTCCTTCATTTGCTCCTGCGCTGTGTGGACGGTGTAACGGTAAAGAAGGTTGTTTTTTTTCACGAATTCAGCAGGGTAGCCTAAAAGCGAGACTATTTTTGATTTTACTTCGGTAACAGAAGACTCGTGTTTTATGCCATCTATGGTTATCGAAGCATATTCGTTGCTTACTCCCTTCACTGTGCGCTTGAGTTTTCGTTCAATCAGAACATTTCTTCCTTGGACTTCTAACTCGAGAGCCACGCTTCCAAAACTTTCGTTGTTTCTAAGGAGGGCGCTGCCTTTCTGACCGGGTTGGAGACCGAAGAGAGCATACTCCAGGGCCATTAAAATTGTTGTTTTCCCGCAGCCTACGTCGCCAGAAAGCAGAAGAGATCCCTCTGGAAAAATGACTTCTTGGTCTTTGTAAGACCGGATGTTCGCGAGTTTAATTTTCTTGAATCTCATCTTCGATTATCTTTCTTGATTCTGAGAGAAGTTTGTCCTCGAAAGTTGCCTGGGTTTCTGCTTCTAGTTTTTCTATTTGAAGAGACTTTATTAGTGAGGGGATTAGATGGTTAAAGTGGTTGGGATTTCTTTCTTCAAATTGTTTAATAAATTCTGATTCTATATCTTCTGAATGAATTATGTTTGATTCTGTCTCTGTTTCTGCTACGTGCAACTTGGAGGTGCTCTTTAGGAGAACAAGGGCGCCTTTACTTTTTGCAAAAACCTCTATCTTTTGAAAGTCTATGTCAGATATTTTGCCTTTTTCCAAAATTCCTGCAACTCTTACGATTATAATTTTTCCTTTTAGACTTTGTTGCGCGAGAGTTTCAATAATTTTCTCAGTTGCATCCAGGGAATTTTTTGTTTCGTATTTAACTGCGAGAACTTCTGCCAGTTTAATTTCTTGTCTTTTTATTGCTCCGTTGTCAAAGATGTAAAATGAGCCGTATTTCAATTCCTCTAATTCCGAGATGCTGTTTGGAAATATTGGTCCGGAGTAGACCTTTCCATTTTTGTTATAATTTATGTGAAGATGGGCTAGGGCGGTGTAATCTGCAGCAGGAAGTTTTTTTTCGTCGACTGCCTTCATGGGAATATTTCCTATCGCATCTTTTATTGTTGTGTGGAGCATGAGAATTTTAAATAGCCCGGGGGAATCTTGCAAAGTTATTCTTTCTAAATCATCAACCTCGAGGCCAGATTTTCTTCCGGGATAACCATAAATGGCGACGTTGCTGAAAACTGTCGGGAGGAGCATTATTTTTCCGTTGTGTTCTTCAAACAAAGAGACGTTTTTTGAGAAGCCTGCTTTTTCTAGCACGTCTAAAAACGTTTTTCCAGATACAGAATAATCGTGACTTCCGGCTATTAAAAATACTGGGATTTTCTTTTCCTTAAGTTTTCTAAATTCTTCAAAAGTTTCTTTGAGAGTTTCAATCGGCGGATAGGCTGTGTCAAATAAGTCTCCAGCTATGAGAATAAATTCAACTTGTTCTCTGACTGCTTTCTCGAGGGCAATTTGAAAGCTCTTGAAATTTAATTCCTTTAACTCTGGTTGTCGCCAGCCTCCGAGATGACAGTCGCCGAGGTGAGCGAACTTCATGATGGTTTAATAAGCAAGAGTTATTTAAGGATTGTTATGGTGACTATCCAGATACAAAATCTTGCAGTTGATTTTGCATAAGGATTGTTATGGTGACTATCCAGATACAAAATCTTGCAGTTGATTTTGCATAAGGATTGTTATGGTGACTATCCAGATACTCGCTTCGCTCGCATAAGGCTGAACAAGGTGGCTGCCAATTTGTATCAACTATTATGAACTCTCTTGCCACCACATGCCTTCTTCGTAGAAGAGAAGGTTGTAAAATTGGTTTTCATCCCCTTCTCTGGCTAATTCTCTCCAATCGCCCAACCCTCCATTCAAGGCGTAGTCATAACAAGAGAGTGCGATATATCCTGGAGAGGCTTGCCTGTTGATTTCTACTGTAAATTGAATTTTATCCTGGGCTGGATAATCCCAGCAGTGTGAGAAAGATAGGTAAGAAAAGTACTCGTTGTTTCTCCACATACCGGACCAATTGCTTTCAGGCCATTTGTAGTTGGGGGCGATAGTGTAGTTTACACGAAAGGTTGCAATTGAGCCTGGGGCTGCTGTTGCTGGTGTGTTCCAGAGCGTATCATGAATGTTTGAACAGCCGCGGCCGTTTGCGTCGTCCCAATCGCCTTCACAGGAAAATTCGTCAATAGGAGATGGTTCATCCTGGAAGAGCCAGCCGATCATTGTAGATATGCATTCGATTGATTGAGTAATGATTTTTCCAGAGCAGGGGACTAAAACCCCTTTTTTGTAGACTGCAGGTTGAACTTCAAGAATAAAGCTGCCATTTTCTGGGAGATAACCAAGGCTGCCTACTTGGTATGTGACGTAAGCAGTTTCCTGCCCCGGGGCTAGGGGGGAGGTATCGCTTGTTCCTTTAATGAATATTTCCCGGTCGCGGTTGATTTGGTCTCGCACTGTGCGATTTTCGTGCGCAAATCGAATGAAGGCGCCAGTGACATTAAATAGGCCGCGATTTAGAAGTCTTACTGAAACAGACCAGTCTGCGCGATTGCAGGCTGCTTCTTCGATGGACAGGCTCATGTCTGGAGGGCACTCGGCAAAATCGGGCGGGGTGACAATGCTCTTCAGGTAAGGATAGGATATCGCTGCGACGGCAATTCCTATGACTACCAGCAGCGCATAGGAGACCATCATGCTGACTGCCCTCTTGTTTAAACGCATTCTCATTTTAGGTTTAAAGTTTATTTAAACATGATGTTATTGTTTATTTGCTGAGACGAATTGTTCACCTTGTTTTTCTTTCTTCAGGATTACAAAAAACATTTCGCCTGGTTTAACATCGAAGGTGTAACGAACTTCTTCTGATTGGCTTTCATCTAAGACGATTGTT
>JAHIWJ010000031.1 GCA_018816205.1 Nanobdellota archaeon | reverse complement strand
TTAATGGGATATGAAGGCGGCAGTCGTGGTGGCGGTGGATTCAGAGGCGGAGGCGGCCCACATCGTGGCGGTGGCGGCGGCAGGGGCGGTTTCGGCGGACGAAGAGATTTCGGTCCAAGAGAGATGCATAAAGCTGTTTGCGACGAATGCAAGAAAGAATGCGAAGTTCCTTTCAAACCGACAGAAGGTAAACCTGTCTATTGTAAGGAATGTTACGCTAAGCACAAAAAGTTCTAATTTTGTGCAAAGGTTTTTATTTTGTTTTTTATTGTTGTTTGAATGAAATCAAAGGGCATGGGCAAGGGGTGGATGTTTTGGACTCCGAGGGTTATAGGCCTGGCTTTAATTCTATTTTTAGCTATTTTTTCTTTAGATGTTTTTGATGGAAACTATGATTTTTTGGGAACGTTATTAGCGTTGTTTATGCATAATCTTCCTTCGATAGTATTGGCTTTTTTCTTGATAGTTTTTTGGAATAAAGGAATTGTGCCCGGGGCGGTTTTTATCTTGGGAGGGTTGGTTTATGTTGTTTTGATATTAACTAACAGAAATTTCGAATGGTTTATGTTATTGTGGATTTTACAAATTTCCGTTCCTGCTTTTTTTGTTGGAATATTGTTCATTCTGGATTGGAATAGGAGAAAGAATGGCTAGGAATTGGAATGTTGTGGTTTTGAGTTTGCTTGCATTGGTTTGTATGGTCTTGACTTTTACGGTAAATTGGATGTTTATTGCGTTGGCGGCGATTTTTTCGGGCTGGGGGTGGAAGATTTTGATGAATGAAGGGAAGGCTGTTAAGAAAAAAAGATAGTTACAAACCGTGTGCTCGCATCATGATTTCGGTGATTCCGAGCGATCCTCGATGCTCTTTGGTTTTGTCAGAGGTGCGGATTGTTGGCGCTTGTCCGTGATAGATTCTTTGGAGTGTTTGTTCGCCGCATTCTTTACAGAGGGGCACAACTGGCCGATCTCGGTCTGTGAAGTAGTTTCCTTCGGCCCCGCATTCGGAGTTTGTGCAGCGATATAATCTCATTGGCATGAGTTGTTGAGAAGTCTAGGGTTTTTAGAATTTTGATGGTTAATTACCATTTTGTGAAACTGCTAGATAAACTAGGGTTCCTGCAAGCGCTGCGTAAATTGCTGCGTTAACAATTGGCGCGACCACTACATTTGTATAAATTAGGCTATGGCATATTCTGTCCCCGAGAGACATGTCTCTCCATCTTGGTGTTTTGGGAGTTTGTTCGTTTGCATCAGTAAGTCTCCTAAGATCCGATTCCTTTGTTCGATCTTCCGTCCATTTTCTAGAAGCAGTTGAGATTTAAACTTTGTTGTATTCTTTATAGGCAAAACATTATTCGTCTTCAAGGTCCTCGAATTTGATTTTCCATTGATTGTCCCAAGCCTTTTTTCTTTTTTTGCTGCAGGCGTCGCAGTATTTTCTTTTGAATCTTGCTCGAGGGTTTGTCATGAATCCTGCTCCGCAGTCAAAGCATTTTTTCTTTTTTGGTTTGGGCGTTATTTCTATCATTTTAGTTGACGTAAATTATTTTTGCGTTTTCGTGGAGTTTTGCAAGGTAAGCCGTTATTTCTTCCTGGCCTTGTTTCTTTTCCATTGCGGTTTTTAATCTTTGTGAGATTTGTTTGAAGGGGACAGTCATATTTCCGACGAATAATTTATCTTTATTTTCATTGTAGTAGGCTAGAGCTTCTGTGTCTGTTATGTTGATTTTAGGAAGCTGGTTTAGGTAGTTGTTGATTAGGAGCTGTTGGCGGTAGTATTCTATTCCGTCCTCATAACTACTGCCTTGGGCTTTGATTGTTTTTTTGAAGTCTGTAAGTGTTTGGTTTTTTGCAGCGAGGATTTGGGAGATTTCTTTTTCAGTGTCTTCAATGCTTTGGGTAAATCCGTTTTTTTCTGCGTCGTCGAGGATTAATTTTTCGCTGATTACTCTTTTTAGAGCATCTGTTTGGTTTATGATCTGGCCGGTTTGAGCTTCGAGGTATTTTTGGGTTTTTTCTATCTCTTCCTGCGTGATTGGATGGTCGTTTACGTAGGCGACAATTTTTTCCGTTGTGGCTGTGATGGTTTTTCCAGTGGCGGTCTGTGGATTGTTCTTGAGGAAGAGAAATGCTCCGACTGCGATTAATGCAATTATTAGAACACTGACCGATATTTTTGAAACCATCTGTTAAATTTGGCAAGCAGAGAGCTATTTAATTGTTGTGAATTTTAAGGTTCTGTTGAAAATCTGTTCTTGATGATTTGGAATTCCCACAAGAATTTGGCTTATCAGCCAAAATCCCACC
>JAHIWJ010000030.1 GCA_018816205.1 Nanobdellota archaeon | reverse complement strand
GAAGTAATCAGAAAACCATTCCTTTTTCTGACAATTAGGTATCTTGTTGAAGAATACGCAACTTAAATGAGGAAAAACAAAAAGAAGAAAAATAAAACAAGAAGTTAACCTATTAGTCCCTTGATGTTCTCAATGTTTTCTGCGACTTCGGTGCCTTTTTTTGTCAGCTTTATCAGCTTGATTCGGCCTTTCTTCTCGAAAACAACGAGACCTAGTCTTTCCAGGCTTTGCAAGATTTTGACGGCGTGGCTATATGTACAATCTACCTCTTTTGCAAGGATGCTGCCATACCTAACTCTTGCAATCCGCTTTAAAGCTACTAACATCAAAGCAGGTTTCCTTCGGAAAAAGATATCAAAGTTGTCTTTCATTTTAGTCTGATTAAAACGTGTTGTTTTAATCTATATATTCCACACCATACTTTGCTTTTAAACTTTTCTGCTTCTTTGTTACCTGAATTAGTAGCAAAAGGGAATTACTACGAGGGAATGGGATTTTAATTATCTTTTGGGAAAATCTTTTTAATAAAGCAGACTATCTTATTTTTCATGTACTGGTTAACAAAAGTTTATACTTTTGGGAGGTTCGGAAGCAACCTGTATTTTCATGGCTCTAGGAAGTCTAATAGGATTGCTTTGACTTTTGATGATGGGCTTTCTGATCAAACTAATAAAATACTGAGAATTTTGGACAAAAACAAATGTCGGGGGACTTTCTTTTTGGTAGGCGAGCGAATATCTGGAAAAAAAGAGATAGTTAGAAAAATTGTAACTAAGGGCCATGAAGTTGGGAATCATAGTTATAGCCATAAGAATTTATTATTCAAGTCTCAGAAGACTATTGAAGAAGAAATTGCTTTGACAGAAGCAGAGTTTTCCAAGTTGGATGTAAAAACCTCTTTGTTTAGGCCGCCAGATGGAAGTTTTGGATTAAATTTGATTAAGATCATTAGCAAGAAAAAACTAAAGGCTATCCTGTGGGATGTTGATCCGCAAGATTGGAAATGCAATTATGATATTGGTAAAATAGTGAATTATATCCTCGGGCATGTTCGGGGCGGTTCAATTATTGATTTGCATGATTACGCAATTGGTGTTGGTGAGAATAGTAAACTGGTTGAGTTATTGAGGAGGGTTGTTCCTTTGTTGAAGGAGGAGGGTTACGAAATGGTTACAGTTGGTGAATTGTTTGGATTCTAAAATCCAAAGCTTTTTAATACAACCTTTCACTGTTCTTCTATGAAGAAAATACTCGCAGCAAATAAGTCGCGCTTTGGCCCGCCTTTCAGCGCCCCGGCCACCCGCCCTATTGGTGCTGCGTTAATTGGGAGAAAGAAAATGAGAATACTTGCGGCCGGCGATATTCATGGAGATTCGAGGAGGTTCAAGAAACTAGCGGAGCAAGCTCAAAGAGAAAATGTTGATCTTGTGATTTTGTGCGGGGACAATCTGGGGTGGTTTGAGACGAAGGATATTATTAAGCCGTTTAAGGATCGGCGTCAGAAGGTGCTGTTGATTCCGGGGAATTGGGACTCGTTTGCTACGACGGATATGATTGCGCAGCTTTATGGTGTGCGAAATATTCATGGTTACTCTGTGAGATATGAGGGCATTGGGTTTTTTGGGGCTGGCGGGGCGCCGGGCTCGCCTGGGGAAGGGCAGATTAGCGAGAGGGAATTGATGGAAACTTTAGAAAAAGCTTACAGCGGTTTGAAGGGAATCGAGAAAAAAGTTATGATAACGCATATGCACCCCCGTGGAAGTAAATCTGAATTTTCAGGATTTGATGGGAGCGAGAGTGTTAGGAAAGCTGTTGAGAAGTTTAAGCCGAACGTTTTAATTCATGGACATATTCATGAGGCGAGCGGGATGGAGGAAAATATTGGGGGGACGAGGGTTGTGAATGTGGCCAGGGCGGGGAAGATTATTGAAATTTGAGGTGGAAGAGAATGGAAAATGATAATGACGAAGAAATAGAAAACAACCATGAAGGAGCAGATTTATGGGGCGAGGGAGCGTATGCTAAAACCTTTGATATCAACGATCCGAATTTGCAGGAAAGAATGAAATATTTTGAGGAGAAATCAGATGAGAAAAAAGAATATAACTGTAAAAAATGTAACAAACAAATAGGAAAACATAATCTTTACTGGCATGAAGGCATGTGCAATGATTGTTTTTTTAATGCTTATGACCTGTAGGGTGTTGGGTCCGACAACGGAATTTAACGAAGTGCGACTGAAAGGAGCATTTGGGTGGAGAAACCTGCAAGGCGGAGTCTCTTAATCGCTGTTAGTTAAATGGGGAGTCTGCAAGACGACCGACCGAAGGGACAGTTTAGTTTTCTACACCGTAAAGTTTATATTATAGCAAAAGAACTAATTAATTGAGCAAAGTATATATACTTGATTTGCCTTCTTAATGCAAGGAGGTGAAAAATGTTGTTGCAAAAATATTCTGTTGCTGATTTGGAGAACAAATTCAAATCTGAAAAGAATCAGAT
>JAHIWJ010000029.1 GCA_018816205.1 Nanobdellota archaeon | reverse complement strand
TTCCAACCATCCATAATAGAATCTATGATTTCACCAAGCAGCACAATTCCTCTGGTTCTGTCCTCAAAAATATTCCCTTTGTAAATTTCTCTCACCTGTCTAGCTTCGTCGTTGCTCATGCCGCACTGAGACAATTTCTCCCAAACTTGCTCGGCTCTTTTCTTAATCCGTTCCTCAGGCAAATCTCCTCTTTCAATAGACTTATAGATTTCGTCTTCAAGCGGCTCAATGCTAAAATTGAAAATGTTGTGGCCGTTCGGCGTTCGCACTTCGACAACGTTGCTTTTTTTAGTTATGGTCTCTCGATAAACCACAATTGGCGGCCCTGTTTTTATTTCAAGCCCTTTCTCATCTTTAATTCTTCCTTCAATAATCTCAAGATGCAACTCCCCCATTCCAGAGATTAGATTTTCTCCAGTTTCATCATTGATTTCAACTTTAATGCTCGGGTCTTCCTTAGCTACTCTTCTCAAAACCTCAATCAACTTCGGAAGATCTGCAGAATGTCTGACTTCAACAGACTTTGTAATAACCGGCTGGAATATATGCTTGATTTCTTCAAACGGATGCTGCTCGTTTGCAGTAAGGGTCTCACCAACATCAATATTCATTCCAGATATTGCTAAAACATTTCCTGCAGGAACTTTCTCAAGTTGTTCTGGTTTTATTCCATTATAAACAAAAAGCTGCTGAACCCTTCCTTTTTTCTTGGCGTTGTTTGCATAAAGTTCCATCCCATTAACAATTGTCCCAGAGTACAATCTTCCGGCACAGACTTCTTTCTTAGACTTCTGATCGATAATAATTCTGGTTATAACAAAACCAACCTCCCCTTTCGGATTACAGTCCATAAGGCCCTTTCCGAATTCGCTATCGATGTCTCCCCTCCAGATTTTCGGAATTCTATATCTTTGTGCCTCAAGAGGGTTTGGCAGATGTTTGACGGCCATATCCAGAACAACTTCATGGAGGGGCGCATTCTCCCATACCCACTTGTCTCTCTCTTCCCCTTCTAGCTCGTAAATCTTATAAACGTCTTTGAAACTCACGTTCTTCTTTTTCATAAAAGGCATTGACAAGGCCCAGTTCTCTCGCGCAGACCCAAAAGCCACGCTCCCGTCTTGTACGCTAACTTGCCATTTTTCCTTGTACTCAGGCTCAGCAAGCTTCATAATATGCAGATTGAATTCATTAATCAACTTAACAAACCTTTCCTGCATTTGCTCCGGCGTCAGCTTCAACTCGTTAATAAGTCTGTCGACTTTATTAATGAATAAAACAGGTTTAACACGTTCCCTTAACGCTTGCTTCAAAACTGTCTCTGTTTGAGGCATAACCCCTTCCACAGCGCACACCAAAACAAAAGTTCCGTCGATCGCCCTCATGGCTCTAGTAACGTTGCCTCCAAAATCAACGTGCCCCGGCGTGTCAATCAAATTAATCAAATATTCTTCTCCTTGATATTCGTGAGCCATAGAGACATTCGCAGCATCAACAGTCATCAGTCTCTCCTGCTCGTCCTTGTGCTGCCATGTAGCCATTCCTTCTTCAAGGTCGCCCGCATTCTTTGAGGACATCAGCCCGGCAGCCGCCAGCAAATTATCTGTAAAAGCCGTCTTGCCATGGTGGATGTGCGCAGACGTTGCTATATTTCGAATATTTTCTTGTTTCGAAGTCAGTCGTTGAATTTTATGTAAACTTGTTTCTTTCTCTACCATTTTGCCTCCTGGCAAAATCCTTGCTTTGTTAAACTTTCATAAATTTTATTCTCTACCATTGTAAAATGTCTAGAACAAGGCAAAATAAGAAAGAGGGTTTTTAAACCTTGTCCCGTAAAATTCGTAAACCTATTAAAACTTCCTTCCTTAGCTAAAACATGGGATTTTTCGATTTTCTTAAAAAACCAAAGACCGAGCCAGAAGTAAAAACACTCTCTCTCAAAGAAGCTGCTGCCCTCCTGGATGAAAAATTTGAAGAAATAAAAAAAAGAGTCAACGACAAAGTCGTCTGGAAAAAGAACGAAATATCTGGAGAAAAAGCAAAACTGAACAGCAATTTAACTGTCCTGGAAAACGCAGAACTAAGAAACAAAGACATTCCAGAGAGAGCAAGACACCTCATGGAAGGAAACAGACAGATTTATCTCAAAAAAGTAAACACCCTATTAGAAAAGATTGTCCTCCCAGAAGACCCACACGAATTGCTGGTTTTCTTAGAAGACCTTGACAAGAAAATAGACCTTTTTGACAAAGGCATCACAAAAAGCCATAACATAATGGAAGAATTCTTTGTTGAAAAAGCAAGCGTAATTGCCGCAGGAGTAAAAAATCTAGACAAACTTCTCAAGGAGTTAAAACAACTAGTAGAAAAATCCGATTTGAAAAAAATCAAGGAGCTGAAAAATAAACTTCTTTCTGTGACAGACAGCTCATGTAAGAAAGAAGAGTGCGAACAAAAGCTAAATTCCCTCAGCAGAGAAACAAAATCTCTAGGGGGGAAAATAAAAGAACAAGAATCAAAAATAAACGAATTAAAAAAATCAACTCGCTATCAGGATATTCTTTTACTAATTGAGTCCAAAAAGAACCTTGAAAAAGAACTCAATGAAATCGACTCAAAAATAAAACACGTCTTTTCAGAAATTGAACCCGCTCTAAAAAAATATGAAAATCTCTCCGAGAACAAGCTCCTAGAAAAATATCTCCAAGATCCGCTGTCCACTTTGCTTGGAGATGTCGAGTTTGAAATTTTAACGATAATCGAAGCTACAAAAAAAGCAATCATAAAAAATGAGATTACGCTGAAAGACAGAAAGAAAGACCGAATAATGAACGAGCTATTCAGCCTAAACAAAGATTTCTTCCAAGAATTAATAAATAAAAAGACGGAACTAACCGAAGCCTTATCTGAAAAGGTCTCTCAAATAGAAAATTCACAAATTCTCAAGGATTTAGCGGAATTAGAAAAATCCCTCGGCCAAGAAAAAATTTCCCTGCAGGAGAAAATTTCAGAGTCTGAAAAGACCAAGAAGCTACGTGAAACGTCAAATAGTTCAGACTTAATTGTTTCCTTAGAAAATGATTTTAAGGAAAAACTGAATTTAGAAGTTAAAATAGTTTAACGAGCGGAAGTTTTGCTAGAAACGCTGTCTTGATGTACTCGGTACAAATTTCTCCCAGCTGTATAGGCCAGCAAACCCTAAAATGCCCCCGAGCAAAAGCGTCAATTGCATCATTAACAAAACCACTCGCAGCAGCCATAGTCGGAAGTAAAAAAGGTTGTATCTAACTTCACTAAGAGAATCACTCCGGGTAGACCTTAGCCCGTGCTCGCTATCTCCATATCAAGAATAATCTCTAAACCTTTATAGTTATCTGTGTAATTTTCTTATCTCGCGCTATCGGCTTGCTTCTCACTCTCGTTCTTTTTCGACATGGCATAACTCTCCATATTTCCGCTGGCAGCCTTCATAATCTCCTCAGCCAACGATTGAACCATGCTCTTCTTCTTTCCAAAACATCTGTTGTAAGCTCCCTGCACCATCCACCTCAATGCAAGGTCAACTCTTCTCATAGGAGCGGTGTCGACTGACTGCGGATACCTTGCACCACCGTGCTCAATAACAGTAATTTCGTCCCGCGGCGAACCATTTTCAATCGCCCTCACAAGAACCTGGATTGGATTCTCTCCGGTCTTTTTTTCAATGATTTTCATAACTTCAATAACCATTTGCATATTCTTGTTATACTTCCCACTTGCCCACGAGGTAACAATCCGGTGCTTCTTGCCCACATGTCCGGGTGTCGCAATGCGATTCGCGAGCCTCTCCAACAGCCCAACTTTAGTCTTCCCAAATTTCCCGACATTTCTGCCTTGCGACTTCAATAACAATTTTGGCTCGACATTAATGAAAGGCCTTAACGCAGGATCTTTAATTTCAATATTAGAAACGTCAAACATGTCAAATAATTTTAATTGCTGGGAAGTTTCTTGGGTTGTCATTTTATGATGCCTCTCAAAGCCCTTACACGGTCAACTGCATATGCCGCTTCTCCTTTGTTTTTAGCTTTCATTAATCTTTGAAAAAAAGCAGAATCATCAGGTTGGGGCTTTGCGGAAGCATAGAAGATCGCAACTCCATATCGATTATTAGAGGGGCCCATAATTAAGCTTTCCTCTACGATCGTATCAAATCCATCAGACTCCACGGTGGCTAGAGAATGGTGTGTTTGTAAACTGTCAACTAGGCAATGAGCAAAACCCCTCCCAATAGTTTCGTGTCTTCTTATTTCTGCAGCCATCTCCCTCCATACAAAATTAAACTTTTCAGGATCGCTTTCTTCATAACAAAATGGACTAACATTATGCCAGGCCATTATCTCCTCCCCTTCTCGATCTTGCCTTCAACCAATCGTCTCAATGGCTGATCGTTCACTTTAATTACCTGAAATCGAATTCCTCGAATATCTCCTTTAGAACGTCCCTGCTTTCCGCCGATTCGCTCAATCACAACTTCATCGTGCTCATCAACAAACTTTTGAGCAAGATTTCCTGGAATAAAAGCCCCAACCTGAATTCCATTCTTCACAAGCTGAACTTTGCAGCACTTTCTCATTGCAGAGTTCGGCTGCGCCGCTTCCTTCTGAAATTTCTCAATTACAATTCCTTTCGCCTGACTGCTTCTGCCCAGCGGGTCCGACTTGATTTTAAGGTTCTTCATCTTAGCGTTATACATCTTATCGGCCCATCTAAACTTAGTTCGCTTCTTATTCAGCTTTCTGGCACTCATTAATCCCATAGTAATAATCATTTGAGAAATCGGTTTTTAAACCTTGTCCTTTATTGCAATTAATTTTTTAAACTGCTTTATTCTTAAGAAGCCATGGCTTTGATAGTAAACGACACTAGCTTAGACTATGATACCGCCATCCGGAACGGAAATATAAAACGTTTGACTAATCAGCCGATGCCTCAGGATTTAATCGTTGGACTATCTGCTTTCTTAGATGTTTGCGACCTTCATGTAACTGGGCGAGGGATTGATGTTGATTTAGACGGAGATAACACCCATGGCGAAATTCATATCGCTCCAGGAAAAGGCTCCCGTATAGAAAGTTTTGCTGTTAAAAGCTCAGACATGAGAATTAAACCGCCGGTTAGGGACTGTCTCGATATAAGCTATAATGGAAGAGATTACCAACTCATCGGCGGATTCGACCGCGATTAGTATCTTTCACGGACCCACTCGTTTTCTTACACAATATCCAATTAAACAATCCTCAAGTCCAAATGGTAAGTATCTTGAATTATCTTCTTAAGCTCGAGGAATCTTCTCTTGTTC
>JAHIWJ010000028.1 GCA_018816205.1 Nanobdellota archaeon | reverse complement strand
TTTTTGATTTTAAGGTCAATAACTTGGGACAGACTGTTGGTCCGTTTGGGTTGTTCGCTGTTTTTTTGAGCATGTTTATTCCGCTGGGTGTTGCGATGTTTTTCTTCATTGCTTATTCTAGGAAGACCAAGTCTTTGATTAAGGCACGGGACGATACTAAACAGCTCGAGAGTGAGTTCGCTAATTCATTGTTTCAGTTGGGGAATCGACTGGGCGATGGGACGCCGGTTGAGCTGGCTTTTGGGAAAGTTGCGGTTTCGACGCAGGGGCAGAAGAGTGCGCAGTTTTTCAACTATGTGAGCCAGAATGTGCAACAGGGGGGGATGAGTGTTGAGAGCGCTGTTTTTGATTCGAGGAGGGGAGCGATAATCTACTTTCCATCTGCTTTGATTGCTACTTCTGTCAGGATTCTTATAGAGTCTTCGAAGAAGGGACTGAAAATTGCTGCGCAATCTTTGATGTCTATTTCGCAGTATGTCAAGAATATTGAGAAGATTAATCAGAGGTTGAGGGATTTGCTTGCAGAGATTGTTTCGGACATGAAGTCAAACATGACTTTTCTTGCTCCATTGCTTGCGGGCATTGTTGTGGGTTTAGCGGTTATGATAACGGTGATTCTTAACAAATTACAGATCTTGCAGACAGACCCTTCGGCTACCGGAGGCGTTTTGCCTTTGGGGGGCCTTGAAGGATTGTGGTCCATCTTTAATCTACCGAATATGGTGCCGCCCTACTTTATCCAGCTGAGTATCGGACTTTATATTATCGAAGTGGTGTTTATTTTGACTGGGGCGCTGGTTACGGTGGATTCTGGGAAAGACACTCTTAGGGAGAAGAATGAGCTAGCAAAGAATTTAAGAACAAGCATAATTTTGTATTTAATGACGGCGTTCGTCTCAACGTTGATACTGGCTGTGCTGGCTGGTTTCGCTTTGGGCGAGCTCGGAGTTTGATAATGGACATAATCAAGGGCAATAGAGAAGAGCTGGATGTGAAGGCTGCTGAAGCGATTGGCGATGCCCTTAGCAGGTTTTCTGAGGAGAAAACTAATGTGGTTTTTGGTGTTTCTGGGGGGAGAGATGTTTTGGGCGTTTTTGAGGCATTGAAGCAGAGGGAAATTGACTGGACATTTGTTGAGATTTTTATGCTGGACGAGTGTTTTGTGGGATTCAAGGATCCGGACAGCACATTTGGGCAGGCGAAGAGGGGATTTATAGGCGATTTGATTGAGAAGGGGTCGCTGTCGTCGAGGAATGTTCATTATTTTGATCCTAAGAAGAAGATTGATTCTTATCAAGATGAGTTTATAGCGGCGGGTGGGACTTTTGATGTTGTTCTTGCGGCGTTGGAAATGGATGGGAGGATTGCTTCTTTGTTTCCTCATGGCGCGGGTTTGAAGGAAGAGGACAGTTTTGTGGTGATGAAGGATGCGCCGTTGAAGCTGAAGAAGCGCATGACTGTGACTCGCAAGGTGCTTGAGCATGTTGGGGAAGCAGTTTTAGTTGTTTATGGAATGGATAAAAAAGAGTCTTTTGAAATGTTTTTGGATGAATCTGTTGATGTTAATGAATGTCCTGCGAAGGTTTTAGAGGGCGCTGAGAATTTACAGGTGTTTAGTGATTTGAAGGGCTAGATTTTATCGACAGTTTTGTACAACCAGTCCTGGAATTTTCCAAAGGTTTCATCAGGGTTTTCTTTTCCGTGTTTTTGTCTGACTTCTTCTGAGATGCGGTGAAAGGCGCCGTTTGCAATTGAATTGAATTGGCCTTCCATTAGTTCGGGGCGGGAGAGTTTTTTCGAGGCATCTACTATCTCCTGCTTTATTTCCCCACCCATCTTACTAAGGATTGCCCGTTGAAGACCTCTATCTTCTTCTCTTTCCTTGTCCTTCCTGATTTCCTCAATCGCTGCCCACTCTTTAGGGTGCTTCTTCAACATATGTTGCTTTGCTTCAAAGGCATTTATTATATTATCCTTCTTGCAAGTACGCAATCCCATTGAGTCGTACAGCTTTCTATTAGGCCCATCCTTGTGCAGAAAACATCTGTGTTGCCCTCTAGGTGGTCTAACCTTTGGGTCGTTGGTAGTCCAAATAAATGACCCATCTTGTCGCCTTTCCCGTAGTTTTGTGGGCAGCATATAGTACAGAACTGGGGCCTCCCTGCCCGTCCGTGAATCCCATACCTGAACATACCCAGCACTAGATATTTCCTTTACTGTCATGGGGGCAGGAACATCTCCGTCCCCTCTATGGATTACTGGCTGGTCTTTAAGTTCACTCGGAACCTCAACCAACTTGGCATCTCGGAGC
>JAHIWJ010000027.1 GCA_018816205.1 Nanobdellota archaeon | reverse complement strand
CCTAAATCAAGTTCCAAGTTCGTTACTTTGCTTTGACTAAGCGTATCAACATCAGCATCTTCAATGGCTAACGAAGCCAGTTTGCTTTTGGCGATGGCTGCGGCAGCATTAACTTTTATGTCGGTTATTGCTCCGTCGGCAACCGTTCCTACATCGGCTGGTTTGAATCTTACCTCAACCATTTCTATGTATCCTCCACTTCTATTACTACTTCTTCTGTGGCAGGGTCGTAATAAATATTTGTAATTTTTTTCTTTTGATGAGGAGGGATACTAAGACAGAGATCTACGCGCGGACCAACTTTTATGTCTTTTACCAACACTCTTTTTTTCACATGCCTTACAGCATCTTTAGTCATAAACACCCTTAACATAATGAAAGGTGCGAATTACTTTAAAGTTTTTGACCCCTTGACGGTTAATTATAGTTAACCGAACAAAAATAGCCGAAATTTTAATAATGTAAAAAAGTAGCTACTATTGTGGCTGTACTTGGAGGCTTAAAAGAATACAGAACTAAGAATCCTAAAAAAATAAAGCGGTGGAAGGCTAAAAACTATCGGAGTCATTTAACAGAATATAGACGGAAAAACAATGAGCGACAAAAACAGTGGAGAAAAACGCATTTAGAAGAAGTAAAGAAAAGAGATAAGCTCCATTACCTAAAAATTAGAGATAGAAAATTGGCGTATATGAAAGAGCGCTACAAGCGGAGGATTAAAAACGAAAATACCCTATTGGTTACTTAAACAACTCCCTCTTTTCGAGTATATATGTCCAAAATGCAGGAAAAGTGTTAAGCAAAATGCGCATAAATGTTCTTATTGTGGCGAGCGTTTTCCATTAGCAATCAGGGTTCCGCCGTCTTTGCTGAAAGACCAGAAGAAACTTGAAGAGTATGTTCACCAGTATTTTTTTCCGAGAATCAGCGAGTCTGAACGCAACTATTTAACCAAATATTTCACTGAGCTTTTTAGTAGCGGTTGGGAAAATAGTGGTGGCGCAGATGCAACAGATGGAGGCGCATGGACTGGAGTATCCAATACGCCTACGGTTGTGGCTTCGCCTGTTCACCATGGCAATTACGCTTGTTCTTTTGACATTCAGCCTGAATATTGTTACAAGACGTTTGGTTCAGCTTACACAGAATTATACATGCGAGCTTATGTGCGATTAACAACGATGCCTTCAGCCAATACTCAAGAAATAATGCTCTACAGATTTAAAAATGCTGGAGCAAACCAGGTAATGGCTGCTGCTTTAAACAATAACGGTGTTAACACTCGCTGGGGACTGCAATATCGCGATAATGGTTGGCAAGGGGCAGCTTCTTCATCTCAGCAAATGAATCCTTCAGTAAACACGTGGTACTGCGTCGAGATACACGCAAAAATAGCTGCTGGCGCTGGTGTTTACCAGATGTGGGTGAACGATTCGGAATTGACGGATATAACCAAAACGGGAATAACAAGTGATTATGCAAATATGGATCGTGTGGAAGTCGGCGAGATTTATCGTTCAGCAGGTTGGACAACAATAGTGACGGCAGACTGTGTTGTTGTTGCTGACAGGAGAATCCGCTGTGAAATACCGCTTTTCCACATTCTCAGGGGAAGAGGCGGAGACAAAAGATTAAAAACGAGATACTGCAGGGGATACACGAGACCGCCACATTACTAGTTCACCACTCGTCTCCTGTGAGAATCTCGTTGAAACGAGCTAAATACTGGTTCGTCATGGTTATGTGGCTGAAGTTTTCTTCAACCCATGCCCTGCATTTCCCTGCGCTTATCATGTCAACATGCCGTAGATTCTCAACCATCTCATCCTCATTTCCGCATAGAAACCCAGTTTTCCCGTCCTTCACGGTTTCAGGAGTAGCCCCGTCAATAGTGCTGAGGACACAGGTGCCGCAGGCGTTAGCTTCAACTGGAACCAACCCGAAAGGTTCGCCCATTTTTGACGTGAAAAGAACCGCTTTACACGTTTGAAGAAGTCTAACCTTAACTTCATGTGAGGCATCGGGAATAAACTTTATCTTGTCGCCGTCGCACATGCTTCTGATGCGGTCAAGATACACAGGGTCCTGAACGAAAGTACCCCCGACAATGGTTAACGGTAACTTGGCTTTCTCTGCGACTTTTATTGCAAAATCGGGCTGTTTGAAAT
>JAHIWJ010000004.1 GCA_018816205.1 Nanobdellota archaeon | reverse complement strand
TCACTATGGTTTTTTACAGTGAACAACAATCTTGTTCACTTTTTTATAATTTCTTTACTAAAAATAGTTTGGGGCGCTCTCATCCACACCTTCAAAGGTGCAGATTTCCCGCGCCAGTCTTAAAATCCCTCAATCGATCCAGATGCGGCTGCATCTTCTCAAAAACCTTCTGCTTAAACCTCGAAGGCATCCTCGGATAAAGCTTCTGTATATTTCCATAAAGCATTAACGCATCGTTTTTCCGCCCCTCTTTCGAAGCAGCCATAAACTCCTTAACCATAGAAACAATATCTTTCTTGTCAATAGCAAGATAGAGCTTCTGAAGTTTCTGATAAACATACCTCTTCCCATGCTCCGGAATCTTCGGATAAATAATCTTCGCTTCATTATACTTCTCCCTCGCTCTCTCAATCTCCTTGCGCTTCAACAATTTCTCAGTTTCAGAAGTGATGGCAAACAAAGTCCTCACATCCTTATGTTTCTTCAACCTGCCAATTTGAACTTTTTTATAAGAATAAATTCCCAAAAACAACAGCAAAGCAATTGCCAAAATCCAGCTTACATAAAACCAAACCCCTCCCCCGCCAATCCCTCCAACAAAGGAAACAAAACCCGTCACCCCGCCAATAGTGCTTTCAGGAACCTCCTCCTTAAACGCAAGCGTAGTTGTCTTCTCAATATCTGCCAAGTCGAGGGCCTTCCTGACTGTGTAAACAAGCGTCTCCCTCTCGCCCAAATCCTCAAGCTTAATCTGGAAGATAGGACTATCTTCCCTCAAAACCGTAAACGGAACGACAAACGAAACATCGTCAGAACTGGCAACATCGCTCGGCACCACTTCGAGAAGGCTATCAAAACCCTTGCTCTTAAAGTCAATGTCCTTCGCGACAACAACAAATTCCGCGCTGTGCCCGTCATAATACTCGGCGCTTACCTCTTTGATTCGCGTCGAAACCGCTAATTTATTTTGCAGCAGTTCATTTTGCGCAGCCATATCTCGAATCACTCGCGCATCCACAACAAGCCCTTTCGCCTCAGCATAAGCCCTTATAACATCCTCAAAATCCAGCTCAAGACTATTCTTGAAATATTCGTGAGTATCTGTAATTTCAAACGTAAGGGGTATCTCTTTCTTCATCTGCTCAATCTCAGAAAGTATCTCATTCTTTCTCTCAGCCCTCTTCGCTTCATCTTCCATATAGTCAAGATTATGCTGCAAATCCAACTTCATCTGCAACAACTTCTTCTTGTAAAACTTCAAAGTTTCATCAATCTCCAAGTCCCTAATAGTATCTGTCTGGTCAGGCCCAAAGTTCTCCTCCTTCACAAAAAACTCGTTAATCGCATCAATGACCTCTTGAACATCATTGATCTCATTCACTTCCTCGGCGCTCTTAACCTCGCTGTTTGTACCGCTCGAACCAGGGCTGTCGCCTTCATTGGCATACTCAATATAAAAGTCTCTATCCGCAACGCTTCCTTTATTCGATGAGTTGTCCCAACATTCAACATCCCATGAATAATCACCCTCATCAAAATCCTTATACTCATAAGAAACAACCGAGCCGTTGGTAATATCGCTCTTAAACTCTGTAATAATTTCCTCTCCAAACACGCTGTTATTATAATAAAACATCTCAAAAGTGCAATTAGCAGTCTTAACATTGTCCGTAACATTGTAGGAGAACTCAATTTTCTGATCCCTGCTAGTCAGCTCAAAACCCTTTCCGTTTTCTGGTTCCATCAAATGAATTTTCGGCCCTTCCGTGTCTGCTGTTGAAGGCGGCTCGTTAACAACAATCGTCTTGTAAACGCTGATTGAATAAACCGTGCCAGAGTCATCACCTACATATTGCACAGTGCCGGTCAAATTAGCCACGAAACTTCCCGAGCTGGTATAGTTGTGTACCAAATTCATAACAATAGAGGTCTGCGCTGCGTAAGTCTCAGTATCATAATTACCGTCCCCATAATTAAGCCGGTATTTTATGAAGTTGACCTCGCTAGTCGGTGGCGCACTCACATTGACCCCGAAAGAAACAATGTTCCCTCTCACAAGGCTCTCAGGATTTGCCGTCAGTTTCACAACTGGAGTGTAATTCGCATTAATCATAAAATTCCCATAAACGTTCGTTCTAATGGTCCCATTAGAAACATCAAAACACTCGAAATTCCAAGAATAGCCTCCGTTGCTCAAACTCAAGTAATAATTCTGCTCGTCCGAACCATCTCTTGAATCAACAACTGTCTCGGTAGCATTGTTCACAATCGTCAAATTGCACAAAACCAAACTTAGATTGTAATAAGTCAACTCAAAATCAAAAGCTACCAGCGAAGCACTGATCGCTCCAGGCGCAGAAATAGTATTAATCAAAATCTCAGAAGAGTTTGCATCCTCGGTCCAAGTCAAATCGATGACTATCTCAAACTCCTGAACAGACAAATGCGGAATCACCCAAGAAATCCGATCCACCAACCCATTGCCATTCTCATCGTACGTCTCAAAATTAATTTCCTTGTCTTCATTCCTCCACTTCACACTTATTTGACTTTTATCAACCTCGACATCCAAATCAGAGTAATAAATCAACTCCTCATTAAAATGCTCCTCGCTCGACACCACCACTTCTTTTACTAAACTTTCATCATTTCTAACAACTTCCTCTTGTCTCTCGATGTCCCAAAAAATTTCTTCGTCACTCTCACCCACCTCTGCCTGTAAAACCTTCTTCCCCCCATCAAAACTCTTCAACAAAGTTTTCTCTTCATTTCCCGAAGCCACTTTAACAACCGAAATCTCCTCGCCAGAGGAGCCACCAGCAGAAACCTCTTCGATATCTACATAAACATTTTCATCTGTTACTTCCGCGACTTCCTCAACTCCTTCGTCACTCAAAACCTCATCCAAATCAACATAAACGTTCTCAGTTTCAACTGCTTCATCGCCTACATCCGAAACTTCAATTACTTCCTCAACAGGAACATAAAAACCCTCACTAGAATCGTCGCTCACCTCAACAGCCGGCTCCCCGACTAGCTCAGCAGGCGGCGTTGAAGCCACATTTTCCTGAACAGGCGCACTTTCCCCGCCAGCGACCTCATCCCCAGCAACCACAAAAGCCAAAAGCACTAAAAATAATAATAAGACTACCGCTATGCTGCTTGCCTTTCCAATTAAAGTCCTATCTAACATTGAACCTCTTTTCTATTAACTACCTTAATAGCAAAATCCGTTTTAAAAACTCTTCGTTACTAAGTAAGAAACCTATCGCCACTTCCACAGCACAAAAATCGCTCCGATGATTCCCAAGACAACAAGCCCTATTCCGGTAAGCGTTGTCCCATTTTCCTCCATAGGCGGATAAACCACAAAGCCCATTGTTGGCGGCCCGCTCAGCATAACAAAAGATGCTATAAAAATAATTACCACTAAAAATAAACCAGCTGCCTTCCCCGGCCCGCCGTACTTCCTCAACTCATCTTTAACAAGAGAAATCTTCTTATCGACAACCTGCGCACTTTCATACATATTCGCTTTCTTATAGGCCTCGTTCGCAAGTCTGTAAATCCTAACCGCCTCCCTAAACGCATCTCTCCTGAACCTTCTTCCAATACCTTCATCGCTCGCTTCCAGCACCGCAATCATCTCCCAAGTCGAGGCCGCCTTCTCAAAATAAGACCCACGAAGCCTCTCCTGCCGATTGTGCAGCTCACCAAGCCACTCATAAATCGCCGCCAAAAGCCCCAGCGGAATCCCGCTATGCTCCTTCAGATAATTCTCAAGATAAGCAACCCTCGCATCATCATCGCTCAACTCTTCAAGCTTCTGCTTCAGCGGAATAAACTCCTTTTCCATCAAAAATTAAAGATAATAGAGAATAAAGAGTTTACGGTCTTCAAAAACTATTTAACCCTTCTTCCATTAACTTTCCCATGGAAAAAAGAGGAAAGATTCTCCTACTGGTAGTAGTGATAGCCCTATTCTCGTTCTTAACCCAACTAAAAGCAGAAACTGTTCCGACACAATTAGAAGCCCATTACGATAACGTCCCGCCTGTTTTAGTGCAAAACATCCCTGATCAATACCTTACAATTAACCTGAACAAAACAAACGCTTTCAACCTAGACGATTATTTCATAGACAACGAAACACTCATCTACTCGGTCAACTACACTGGCGCACACAATGTCACAGCCATAATAGGCTCAAACAATTTAGTCTCTTTCTACCCAGAATACAACTTCAACGGCTCAATTAATGTAACATTCTCCGCGTACGACGGATTCGTATCAACAGAAAGCAACATCGTGGAAATCTTCGTGTCCGAAGACACGCAGCCGCCACAATGGTCCAACCCCACAATCACCCACGCAGGCACGACAATTTATCAAAACGTATACGTAAACTTCTCAGTAGACTGGACAGACAACTTCGGCCTGAGCAACTTTGTTTTCATGATTGACCAAGGGAGCGGCTTCGCATCATACTCTGCAGAAACAATGACTGGAACACAAAACAAATCGCAATACCGTGCGATTATCACTTCCTCCGGCGGAACAATCAACTGGAAATTCGGAGCATATGACCTCGCAGGAAACTACAATGAAACAGAAGTCCAAAACTTCACAGTCGCAACAACACCCGCTCCACCAGAAAGCGGCGGAGGAGAAACAACCACCACACAAAGAGAACCAAGATACGGCGCAGGTTACGCTCCGGCAGCCCCGACCACCGGGGGCAAAGAAACCAAGGGTTTCACAATCTCACCAGAGTCTTTCAGCATCGAGCTGAAACAAGGCTCTTCAATAACATTGACGATAAAAATCACAAACACCGGAACCAAAGAGCTGGAATTCCTAACATCCCTCGCCGGCCTCGATTCCCTAAGCAAAACAATAAGCGAAACCGGCTTCAACATCTCTGCGGGCGAATCAAAAACCGTAAACATAATGCTTGATTCATCAAACGAAACACCCGTAGACATCCATTACGGAAAAATAACCGTTTTAGGAGGTGGAGAAGAAAAAGATATAATGATATCTGTAACTGTTCGGGCTGCAATCACTGACATTGATGTTAACGTAGCCGTCCTCAAGAGCTTCAAACAAGTCCGCCCAGGAAAAATGGTCAAAGCAAACGTCACAGTAGAAAACCTGGCAGAGCTAGACACTAAAACAGTAACACTATACTATTTGCTGACAGACTTCGTAGGAAACATCTTAGATTCAAAAACAGAAGATTTCGAGCTCGCACAAAAACAAATCTCCCTTGAAAAAAACTTAACTGTGCCTGAAAACGTCCCGTCCGGCGAATACATCTTCTTCGCCAGAGCAACAAGCAACCAAGACACAAACATTGCCTCAGACACATTCTTTGTCGGCAACAGATTCGCTGTCTGGGGCTTCATTAAAACAAACCTCTTAATTCTCCTGATAATAGTCGCATCAATGATTGTCGCACTTCTTATGGTTAAGCACTACAAAAATCAAGAAAGACTAAGGCTCCTTAACCTCTACGTCATGATAACAAACCTAAAGAAACTTCTCAAAGAAAACAAACTAGAAGACGCAATCAACCTGTACATTAGAATAAAATCCTCCTACGGTCAGCAGCTGTCACACAGAGCACTCCAAAACAAAGAAGAACTAAAACAAGAAATGCAAAAACTGACTGACAAGCTCCACAGTACAGAAGCTATAAAAATCCAAGAAGAAGCCAAAGAGCAATCAAAAAAAGAAGAGGAAAAGCCAGAGGTCATAGAAGAACAGCCAAAAACCGAAGAAAAAAACGAACAACCTCGAGAAGAAAAACCCAAGAAGAAAGAAGAAACCCCCCAGGGAAAAAATGAAGAACAGCCTCAAGAAAAATCACAAACACCGAAAGAAAAACCCAACGCCAAATCAAAAATCGAGAAGAAGAAACAAGAAATCAAAAAAGAGTCAGCAGAAAAAAAGACAGATATAAAACAAGAGACCGCTACCGCAGAGGATAAAACTCAAAAAGAGGATGAAAAAAATGAAAAAAACTAATCTCCTAATTTTATCTTTGCTTACCGTTTTCCTAATTGCTTCCCTAGTCAAGGCAGAGTCAGCCTACGGTCCGCCAATTGATACAATTATAGTCACGGAATTAAATAATTGAGCACATCGTGCCTGAATGGCTGACTCTTCCAATAACTCTGCAGGTTCTCTGACAACTCCTTTTCTGAATTGTGCGATA
>JAHIWJ010000026.1 GCA_018816205.1 Nanobdellota archaeon | reverse complement strand
CAACTCGTGATAGATAGTTGGCTCAACCTGTTCGTTCGGGAGTTTGGAGTTCAACTCCACGATTGCCGTGAATACGGATTGCCGTATATCTACTTGCCCAGCATTGTCTTCAATGCTTGGGTCATTTCGGGGATTGACTACCACAACGGCAATCTGCCAATCTCTTAGACGAAGCAGTCCTTGCCACTTCGTCAACATTTCTTTCAACCGACTCTTGGCGAGCATTCTCACCTCCTTTCGGGCTTGGGGGCTACTTTATCATCCTGACGGAATCAATTTCACCCCTTAGTCCGCCTTGTCAGGGGATTAACCTGGCGTAGAAAGGACCACCTCCTACGTGGAGATATGAATATCGCTCTTCTCGCTGAACAGCTTGACCTTGGGAGAGCCGAGCTTCCCCATCGGGTAGCCCTTCTCTTGGGCGTAACTGTCATCGTATCGGAGATACGACCCCGTGAGAAGAAGAAACTTCTTTCTCTCCTCAATGGTCTTCCTTTTCCGGTCGGCTCGCTGAACCAAGATGGCATCGTCCGCCAACTCGTGGACGTGACCCATGGCCAGCAAGTCAGCGTCAAAGTTGTGGGCGATGTCCACCAGCGCCTTGAGCTTGGTGTAGATGTAGCGTGAACCGGTAGAGCCGTGAAGGGCATAGACCGGATAGGACTGATTGCCCACATAGAACAAGTTCCAGCAGGCATATCCAAGATACGGCACGCCCAGCATCTTCGCCATCAAGCTCACCACGTTGACAGATGTGGTCTTGAGAATTCTGCCCTCGTGATTGCCGAGAAGCAACCCGAGCAGAAGTCCCTCATCTGCCAGCGGCTGGAAAAGCTCAGTCACGAACTCCATCTGCTTTTGGGGATTTAGTTCCTGCTGATAGACAGAATCGCCGACCGATGTTCGGAGTCCTGCCTCAAGATAGTCGCCCATCCCGAGGACATAAACCCCATTCTCAACACAGTAGTTGATCATCCGCTGGGCTCTGTCTATGTCGCAACCCGGATGTCCGAAGTGCATATCTCCGAAGAAAACCAGCTCGGCGTAACCTTTGCCATTCGGACACAACCGTTGCCGGTTAAGCCGGATGACCTTTCCGCCTGCCTTGTCGTGACCAACAAACTCCTCCAACATTCCAATCACCTCCTCTCCTTATGCCTTTGTAAAGGTGCTATTTGTTCAACTTTCCCAACATTTGGGAAAGGATTCTTCCGTTTTCGTTTATGGCTTGGACTATTTTCTCGTTGCCATCGTTGATAGCATTTTGGATGGAATGAAGATGATTGCTGTTTAGCAACTTAACCTCGCTTAATAAGTCCTTATTGAGTAAATCTTTTATCCCATTCCCATTTGACTTTTTCGCCTTAAGGTATAGGAAAAACTCCCTGATAGTGAAAAGGAATACTATACCAAGCGCACCTGTGTTTATTAAAAGTGTTTCGTCCATGTGTTTTCGTGATTAAGGCGACCTTTGTATTTATCATATAATTTTAATAATTGGAAACCTAAATATAGTCCGAATACGCATAATATAAATATCTCTGGTGGGTAAAGTTTCATTTCTTTTTGGGTGGGGGTTCTTCCCACCAAGCATTTTGTTCAGAAATGCTTTTTAACTCTTTTTCAATAATGTTTTGCGCTTCCTTGACTCCGGGAAGCCCAAGAAACAAAATAGCAAAACTTTCAACCGCTTTTGATGCCGATATTGCCTTTGCCTTGCCTTTCTTTTTTGTAAATACTCCGACTGTTTCGGTGATTATATTCGCAAAAGTATCCACCAATGGAATAGATATGTCCGCTTTTCCATATTCAATACCCCTAACCAAATTTCCAATAACAGGTATTCTTTCTGGTAAATACAACAATGCTGATTTTAAGAACGGGTTGCTTTCATAATCCGTTCCCTTGACAGCATTGTTTATTTTATTCCTCAATTTATCTTCTAAATATCCCTGTAAGAATAGCAATGATAATCCTAAAACCGCCCATAATCTTGTAGCGAT
>JAHIWJ010000025.1 GCA_018816205.1 Nanobdellota archaeon | reverse complement strand
CCTCTTCAGGCGTTAAAACGCTGTCTGCATCTACCATATGTCTTTTTATGAAATCTATTTCCTTCTTCAACGCCAAAAGTTCCGTATACACTTTCTCAATATTTGCTGTTTCTTCCATGTTTCTTTTAGATACTTTTTGTTATTTAATCCTTTCGTTCTCCTCTCTTCGCTGTTTTCCCTTTTCGTTCTCTCTTTCTCGTCCGCCCATTCCTCCTTAAAAGAACATAGGAAAATATCGGCCCCAACACGAAAAGCACAACAAGACTAACAGCCCTTCCAAGCAAAGCCGCCGACAACGACTCCGCAGTAGAGATTCCAATCGTAGATGCCGAAAACACGACTATCGCCCGTGTGTTGTTCTTTATCAAATGCCAACTATAAAAAAAATATAGAAAATGTTTATAATATTCTAAGCCTTGAAATAAGTATGAAACCCGAAGAAAACATAGAGGAAATCTATACAAAAGAAGAGGACATAAAAAAGATAACAGAAAAATTGAAACGTTTCAGCTTTGACAAACTAAAAAAGAGAAAATATTACGAAGTCTCTGTTTTGGAGAAGAATACAAATGAAAAAGAACTCGCAGACTATTTTCCTAAGTTCGATAAGATAAAAATGATTTTTCATAGAAAAAGACCTTCTGGTTACGATAATTACGACCTTCATTACGAAAAACGGGACGGCACCTACTTAGTGTATGCTATAAACCTGGACAAATATCCGCCGGAATTGATAAATGCATTCGCGGCCGAAAAGAACTTCAAAAACTTCTCTAAGATAATAGCAAAGAAATACTGGCAAAAGATGATTTAGTTATTAACGGCGATTTCAGAAGGGATGTGCGTGATTGGAATTCTTCGTATAACTAGATTTCCTCCATGCAAGACAGATAAACTCACATATATCGCGATAAAGTCTCTTCTCGGAACTATAGTCAGCTCCACTTCTTTTATGCTCTTTAAAGTGTCAGCATCTAAGCCTGAGTCTTTTAGAAAATTAGAAACATTTCTAATCTCCAGACCGACAATTTTCCCGCTTCCAGTAACACTAATCACAAAATCATCAAATAGATAATTCTTTTTCACTCTCTCATCATTTAACTTGTTAGATATAATCATATCGTCTGCGTCTGCATCGTAATAAAATTTGCTTGTCATGTTTAAACTAATTTTAAGGATTATTTAACCCTTTCGTTCTTCGCTGTTTCCCCTTTTTTCGTTTTCTCTTTCCCTTCGTCCGTCCTCTTTCTTTATCCTTCCGCTTACGCCCCTGCTCACCCTGGATTTTCGCCCCCGCTCTTCCTCGGTCTGGGGAGGTTGGTTAGATAATTTCCCCTTCTTTCCTTTTCCGTCCTTGTTCTTCCCGTTCCTCTTCAGCAGAACATAACTAAATATCGGGCCCAAAACGAACAAAACCACAAGAGAGACTGCACGACCAAGCAAAGCCGCCGACAGGCTGTCGGTCGCGGATATCCCAATTGTCGCGGCCGAAAATACGACGATAGCTTCCTGAACCCCAAGATTTCCCGGAGTTAGTCCAATTAAGATACTAAGTGAACCAATCGCCGAAAGGAAAACCGCGGCAGTAAACGAAACATCCAACCCAAAAACCCTGAACTGCAGCCACATCATCAACGAAGAAAGTAAAATCTGAATCAAAGTCACAAACGAAGTAACGAGGATAACTCTCCCGTTCTTCTTTATCAAATGCCATCCGTTGATTACCTTGATGAATCTGTTTAGCCATTTGTTCTTTCTTTCTTTGAACTGTGGTGAGACGAAGATGATAATAAGCATGGCTAGGAAAACCGCGTCGAATATTCCGAACAAGACCCATGAGAAGATTCCCGTCTGGAAATAAATAAGCAAGGTCGAGATAATTCCCAGCAAACTTCCAACAAGAAACGTCAGCACATACACCGCCGAAAGCGAAGCAAGAAAGTTCACATAAGCGAAGTCATATTTCTTCTTCAGATAAACCGCCCGCACCGCCATTCCTCCTCGGAATGGGGTTATTAGGTTGTAGAAGCCCGTCACAATTGACAGCATGAAGCTTTCGCCGAGAGGCATGATGACTTTCAACGCCCGAAGAAGAACGTTGTTCAAAATCGCAATCGCGAAATAGCTCACAAGCGAAATCAAGGCAAGAACCACAATCAGCCACGGACTTACAAGCGTCAGCTCAGCAAAATCCCCTCGATGAGAATATCCGTAGTAGCCAAGCCATGCTACCAAAATTAGAACAATCGCTATTGACACAACCGATCTACTCTTAACCACGTTACTACTGAAATCAAATGGTTTTTAAAACTTCTTAATTAACGGCACCAAGAAATAATTAATGATAACAGCTAAAAGTAAAGTTTTATATAATTTCGAGGATAGTGAGAAACATGGAAGAAGACAAAAGAGCCAAATTTATCAGAGTATATGCCAATTTGCCCGAAGAATTAAAAGAAGATATTTTGGTTGTTGTCAATAAAAAGCCGTATACATGGAATAGCGTGTTTATAGAAGTTAAGGACGATACTGACCTTGGGCAGGAAAATTTTAAAAGCCCTAGAGGGCATAATACTATAATGGAAAAAAAGAATATTTCTCAAAATGTAAAAATAAGCGAAGAAATGAAAGAAACAGTTATCGCTAGAATAGATGCCCAAGTCCCCTCAAATTTAAAATTGGCGATTGGAGGTCATGGGGGAATGGACAAAGAAGAAATGATAGAACACATAAAAAAAGGGGACGAAATCGGAAAACAAATCGTGAAGAGACACATATTGTTTCTTAGATCTG